>DASRHU010000237.1:0-3270 GCA_035650335.1 Gemmatimonadaceae bacterium
GATCAGTAGGGGGTTCTGCGGGACCCCATTCGACGGCGTAATTCCTCCGCCGCCGATCGTCGGCGCTCTCCCACTCCGAGGCTGGCGTTCACCGACGCCGCGATCAGGACCAACAGCCACGCCGCACCGCACAGGATCAGCAGCGTGCGCAGGTGCCACGTATCGCGGCTGTAGTCCGGCGGCAACCAGTTGGCCAGATAAGCATCGGCGCCTGACGCGCGCAGTACGAGGTCGCAGGCCGCGAGTGTGAACAGCAGAATGGCGAGCCACGCGGTCGCGCGCGCCAGGAGCGCGCCCCGGCGATCATAAGCCCGCGCGCGCCTCAGCGCGGCGATCGCGAGCACCAGCCCGCTGATCCACTGAATGCCGCCGAGGATGGGGAGGAGAGCTCCGAGTCCGTCGCCCATAATTGGGAGTCAGGAGTCAGAGTCTGGGATCAGGGGGTGTCAGGGAGCGGGTTACAGGAGAGAACGTCTCCTGACACCTTCACCCTGACACCCCCTGACTCCTGACTCCTGACTCCCGACCCCTGCCGTTCAGTCCGCGCGTGCGCCGATCGCGCCGGATTGAGATGCGGGTGATCGCACTCCGGCGTCGAGACCCACGTCCTGGGCAGTCGAGCGCGGGGTGCTCTCCCCGTAGCCAACCAGTTGCCGGTCTGCCGCCGACGGCCGGGCATGTCTCGGCGTGCCGAGGGCTGACTTCAGCTCGCTGACGAGCCCATCCACGCGGTCGGAGAGCGCGGCCGTCACGCCGCCGATCAGCGTCGCGGCCAGATCGTCGAGGACCGCGCCGACCTTGCTGGTTGCGCCGTCGGTGGCCTTCACGGTCGCGGCGGCGGCCTTCACATCCACACGCGAGTTCGCGAGCGCGAAGCCCGCGCCGGCCGCGAGCGCGAGCGCCGGCCACGGATGATCGCGGACGATTTCCATCACGTTGAGCTTCTGCTCGAGCTGCGCCAGGGTATCGGACATGCGTTCTCGCGTTATCTCGATGTCGCGCCGGACTTCAGCTGTCGTTTCAGCCATTCCTTGTCCTCCTTGAGCGTCGCCACCGTCTCGTCAGGCAGGAGGCGATGGGGCGAAAGATGCGCGGCACCGCGCCGGGCCATCCAGGCGGCCATTCCGCCCGCGATCACGGCTCCGATCAGTGCCGCAAGCCAGTAGCGATCGCGAAGCCATTGGTCGCCGGCCAGCATGATGAGGCCGAGGACGAGGGCGAACGCTCCGAGGAGCGCGAGCACCGCACCCGTCGCCGTGAGCGCCGTGCCCATCCCCACCGCCTCGACGATTCCCGTGACCTCGACGCGCGCGAGGCGGAGCTCCTGCCGAAGCAGGGCGGCCCCGCCATCGGCGAGATCACGCAGCAACACGCCGATCCCGCGACCGTTCTCGCGTCCGGTCGGCACAGATCCTCCTACCGGCGGAACGCCTTGCCGAGCAGATAGCCGAGGCCGACGGCCACGAGCAGCGAGCGCGCGGGATGCTCCTTCACCTGGCGCTCGATGTCGGTCTTCACCGTCTCGATGTCGGCGTTTCGCACCCAGTTCGCCGTGCTCTGCATTCCGCCGGCGACCTTGTCGGCGACCTGCGCCATCTTGTCGTTCTCGGCGACGCTGACGTTCCCCTCGCCCGTCGCGCCGGCGTACTGTGCGCCGCCATGCGCGCGCTGACGCAGCTTCTCCGCGCCCTGCTCGAGGCGATCCGCGAGCGACGTCTTCAGCTCACCGGCACGCTCGCCGATCTTCTCTTTCGCCTTGGTGAACTTCCCGCCCGTCGTGCTTTCAGTGGCAGCGCTCGCCCCCATCGATCCGGGCGCTCCGGAGAACGATGTGTCGGCGCGCTCCGAGCCCGACGCGAAATCGGATGTGCCCGCTCCACTCTGCCCTGCGGAGCCTCCCACATTCGGGCTCTCGCTTCCGCCGAACGTGTCGTCGAAGTTGCGTTCCATGGTGCGCCCTCCCCTCATCTGGTAAACAACGTTCAGAGCGAATGAAGTGAGTGCAGAGGGTATGCCACGGTCGCATCCGGGGACGAGGAAGCGTCGAGTAAGGTGCTTCCTTACTGCGCGCTCCTCGCTCCTCACTTTTCAACAATGCCGATCGAACGCCGCGGTCAGGTCCTTCGCGATCTCCTCGGCAGAGCGACCCTCGATGTGCTTGCGCTCGAGCATGAAGGCGACGGCGCCGTCCTTCATCAGCGCGATTTGCGGCGATGATGGCCCGAACGGAGCGAAATACTCACGTGCGCGCGCGGTCGCTTCGGCATCCTGACCGGCGAAGACCGTCGTGAGGTGGTCGGGGAGTTTCGCATGCATCAAGGCGCGCGCGACGGCTGGACGTGCGTTGCGCGCCGCGCATCCGCAGGTCGAGTTCACCACCACGAGAGTGGTGCCGCGCGTATCGCGGAGTGCCTCGTCGACCTCGCCCGGTGTGCGCAGCTCCTGAACGCCAAGCCGCGTGAGCGCTTCACGCATGGGCGCCACGATCCGCTCATCGTACATCGGAACCCGCATCAGTCACTCCGAGAGTTGATCACTCCTCCTCGCGCGGCGCTCCCTCGCGCACGAGCGCGAGGATCGCCGTCTGCGGCACGACGAGATAGCGATCGCTTTCAAAGGTGATCTCGACGGCGGCGCGTCGAAAGAAGAGCGCGTAGTCTCCCACCTTGGCCTGCATTGGGACGAACCGCGTTTCCCGTGCCGATGTGCGCCACGGCTCATCGGAGGTCTCACTGGGGTCGGGCATCGGGAGCCCCGGTCCCGTCGCAACGATCCGGCCACCCTGCACGGCCTGGTTGTCCACGGCCGTCGGTGGGAGGTAGAGCCCAACCTTCGTGCGCTCCTCACCCTCCTCGATCGCGATCAGGACGCGGTCACCGACGACGATCAGCTTCTTGTCTTTCTTCCGCATTGCTGCGCTCCCATCGATCACGCACGCCATGAACGGCAGAGACGTCAGATGTCAGAATACAGAATTCAGATGTCAGATAACACCCTCTGAATTCTGCATTCTGACATCTGACGTCTCTGCCGTCCTTCCCGTTCTAGTGGACCAGATGAAAATCAGTCTGTCTCCGCAGCGCCCAGCGAATCCTCCCATCCTGCGAGATTATGGCGTCCTCCTCCTGAGCCGACCACACCCGCTGTCCGCCCCATTCCGGAACCGCCGAGGTCGCCTGCAGCTCGATCGAGAACCACATCCCCGGAATCACGCGGTGATCTCCGCGGCCGGGGACGCCCTCCTGATAATCCCACAATCCAATGAGCGGC
>DASRHU010000238.1:0-2312 GCA_035650335.1 Gemmatimonadaceae bacterium
CTCGTCCTGTCGCACAACAAGACTCTCGCGGCGCAACTGTACGGAGAGCTGAAGAGCTTCTTCCCGCATAACGCCGTCGAGTACTTCATCTCGTACTACGACTACTACCAGCCCGAAGCGTACGTCCCCTCGACCGACACCTACATCGAGAAGGACGCATCTATCAACGAGGACATCGACCGCCTCCGGCTGCGCGCGACGTCGAGCCTCATGGAGCGCGAGGACGTCATCATCGTCGCCACGGTGTCGGCCATTTACGGATTGGGCGATCCCGTCACCTATCGCGAGACGTGCGTGACGATCGAGAAGGGGCAGCACATTGCCCGCGACGAGATCCTGCGCGCACTCGTGCGCATCCTGTACACGCGCAATGACGTGAGCTTCGACCGCGGTACGTTCCGGGTGCGCGGTGACACGGTGGAGATTCTCCCCGCCTACGAGGAGCAGGGCGTCAGAATCGAGATGTGGGGGGACGAAGTCGAGCGCATCTCGAAGATCAACGTGCTCACCGGCGAGACGATCGCCGTGCTCGACACGGCCGCCATCTATCCGGCGAAGCACTTCGTGACGGCGCGCCCCACGCTCGAGCGCGCCGTCGGCGCGATTCGGGCCGAGCTGGCGGAGCGACTCGCCGAGCTGCGAGGACAGGGCAAGCTGCTCGAGGCGCAGCGGCTGGAGTCACGTACCAACTTCGACATCGAGATGATGCTCGAGGTCGGTACCTGTGCCGGCATCGAGAACTACGCGCGCCATCTCTCGCAGCGCCAGGTGGGCGAACGTCCGGCCGTTCTCCTCGACTATTTCCCCGAGGAGTTCCTGGTCGTGGTGGACGAGTCCCATGTCTCGCTGCCGCAGATCGGTGGGATGTTCAACGGGGACCGCGCGCGCAAGCTGACACTCGTCGAGCACGGTTTCCGGCTGCCGAGCGCGCTCGACAACCGCCCGTTGATGTTCGACGAATTCCTGACGCTGACGCCGCGCGCGATCTTCGTGTCGGCGACGCCGGCGGAGCTCGAGCTGCAGCTCTCGGAAGGTGTCGTCGTCGAGCAGATCATTCGCCCCACGGGGCTCGTCGATCCGGAGATCGAGGTGCGTCCGGTGCGCGGTCAGGTGGACGACCTGCTCAACGAGATACGCCTTCGCGAGCGCCGCGGCGAGCGCGTGCTCGTCACGACGCTCACCAAGCGGATGGCCGAGGATCTCACCGATTATCTCCAGCAGATGGGAGTGCGGGTGCGCTACATGCACTCCGACATCGACGCGATCGAGCGCATGGAGATCGTCCGCGGGCTGCGCCTCGGCGAGTTCGACGTGCTCGTCGGAATCAACCTGCTGCGCGAAGGACTCGACCTCCCCGAGGTATCGCTCGTCGCGATCCTCGATGCCGACCAGGAAGGTTTTCTGCGCAGTGATCGCTCACTGATTCAGACCGTCGGTCGCGCGGCGCGCCACGTGTCGGGCACGGCGATCTTCTACGCCGATCGCATGACCGGGTCCATGCAGCGCTGCATCGAGGAAACGAAGCGGCGTCGCGAGATTCAGGTGGCGTTCAATCGCGAGCACGGCATCACGCCGCGCACGATCGCAAAGAGCGTGGATCAGGTGCGCTTCATCACCCGTGTGGCGGACGCTCGCACGCCGGAGCGTGAGGACCGTGGCCGCCGGGTCGCCGAGGTCGCGGCAACATACGCGAGCGAGATGGATGAGGCGGCGCTGATCGAGGTGCTCGAGAAGGAGATGAAGGAGGCGGCCGCCGCCCTCGATTTCGAAGCGGCGGCGCGGCTGCGCGACCAGCTGTTCGAGCTGCGGGCCAAGCGCGACACCTCCGTCAGTCGGCCGCGCGGCGTCGGGCTCGAGCGGATCAAGGCGCGCCGCTGAGGTTAACCGCAAAGGAACACAAAGGGTCACAGAAGATTCCCTCGCGGGCGAACGAGCTCCATGCGAGGTGAAGTTCCAAACGCTCTTGTTAACGGCTGCCCGGGGCTGAGCCCACGAATGAAAAGACATCGGCGTTCCTTTGCGTTCCTTCACGTTCCTTGGCGGTCAGCCACCCTATAACGAGTGGACGCCGGGCATCACGTCATCCCGCCCCTGGCCGCTCGGGGGAAGGTCGCGGTCACCGAGGACGAGCTTCGCTCCTGGGGTGAGCGCCTCGGGCGCGCCGCCACGCCGCCGCTCATCATCGCCATCTCGGGCGACCTCGGGGCGGGGAAGACGACGCTGGCGCAGGCGATTTGTCGCGGCGCGGGCGTTCGGGAGCACGTGACGTCGCCGACGTTCGCCCTGGTCCAGCAATACGAGGGCGCACGCGC
>DASRHU010000239.1:0-2368 GCA_035650335.1 Gemmatimonadaceae bacterium
GACTTCTCGAAGCCGATGACGCGCAGGCCCGCCTTCGCCATCTCCACCGCCAGCGGCAACCCCACGTACCCCATCCCCACCACGCCGCAGACGACTTCGCGACGCGCGATCTTCTCCTGCAACGCCCCGTAGATGCTCATAACCGGCTCTGAGTGCCCTCGAAGAAGTGAACGACCCCGTCCTGCCTAACTACGCCACCACCCGGAACCCCGCCTGCGCGAACTTCACGAGCGCCCGCACGCGCTCGCGCTCGCGACGCGCGAACATCGGGTCGACGACCGGACGACCTTCGAGCTCGACGAGCCCGTGCTCATCCATGCGCGCCCGAATGCCCTCGACCACCTCGAGTGGAACCCGAGCCGGCTTCTCCCCGCAGTGCACGACGTAGAGGACACCGCGCGTGCTGCGCGCTGAACGAAAGTCCGATCCGGCGGGCCCGCCCACGAAGATGTACCGCGGAAACAACGGACCGAATCCGTCGCGCTGCCGCACCCGCGGCAAGAGCGTCTCGAAACCCTGCTTCCGCAGGTTGATGTCGGCCCAACTCTCCGCGCGCGCCTTCGTGTACAGCAATAGCCAGCACAGATCGCGATCGGCCTGATCCAAGTGCGTTCTCCGAGGGTGCCTCGTGACGAGCGCCCGCGAGAAACAAAGCTACCGCGCGATTTGCATCGGGATGCAAACCGAAGAAGCGAATCTCTCGTTCGATCGTCACGGATCGCACCGCGATCCGACAGTAACCTTCCAGGGGTTTCGCCCGTCAACCACCGGCGGGCTCGGGCGCGCCCATGTGGCGCCCTGATCTCACGCCGGCGTGAGTCAAATCACGTGCCAGGCATCGTCGTCCTGACCACGCGGGCAAATCGGTCGAAACCGATCCCCACGTCAAGATCGGCTGCGATGACCTACGTGCTTGTCGTTCCCGCACTTCCGCAACCTAACCCGCGGCGCCATCCCCATCAAGCAGCCGATGAGCACCGATCGCGCCACGTCCGATCCCGGGACGATCTATACTCCGGATTTGACCCCGCCGATGCCGGTGGCTGTCGAGCCGCCGCCCCAAAGCGCCGACGCGGCCTACCCGCCAGCTCCATCCGCCGCCTTTTGCGGCGCTCTCGTACCATGCCGGCACGCCGCTCAAGGCTGCCCGGTGGGCGTGGATGTCCCTGCCGTCGCCCGCGCGCTAGCGGGCGGCAACCACGAGGCCGCGTACCGCGTCGTCCGGGCCGCCCATCCGTTCGCGTCCACCTGCGGCACGGCGTGCTACGCCCCGTGCGAGTCGGCCTGCCGCCGGCGGCCGTTTGGAGCACCCGTGGCGATCGCGGCCCTCGAGGAGCACGCCGCAGCCTTCGCCCTTCCCGACCTCGTGGCACCGGACGGTCCCTGCACCTCGCGGTTCGAGGCACGATCGGTCGCCGGGGCGGTCGGCCTCACGCCCCAAACCGCGGCGACGGCTCCAAAGACAGGTAGAACCGTCGCCGTGGTCGGTGGCGGCCCCGCAGGGCTGGCGTGCGCCCACGACCTGGCTCTCCTTGGCCACCGCGTCATCGTGTTCGACGAGCGCGCCGACCCCGGCGGCCTCATGACCGGCGGCATACCGGCATTTCGATTCCCCTCCGCCAGCGCGCGAGCCGAATGCAGCGCCGTTCTGTCGCTCGGCGTCGAGTTCCGCGGTGGCGCGGCGGTCGGCGAGCTCCGGTCGATGCTCCAGAGTGGGATCGACGCGGTGTTTCTCGCGATCGGCGCCTCACGAGCGGGAACGTCCATCGTGGAGGCGGCACAACAGCACCCGGACATCTTCGACGCGATGGATGTGCTCGCCACGCACATCGGGCCGCTCGGTCAGACGATCGTGGCTGGCGAGGGAGCGCTGGCGATCGATGCCGCGCGAACGCTCATGCGCCGAACCATCACGCCCGAGGAGGAAGCGACTGCCTCGGTGGACCTCGTGCTCACGACGCCGCTCGCGAGTGACGGGGTGACCCCTGCTCTCCTCGCGTCGTGCGCGCGCGAGGGGATCCGCATCCACCACGAATGGCGTGTGACGCGCGTGCACATCGATCCGGAGTCGGGACTCCTGACCTCGATCGACCTCGTCGCGCCGGATGCCGCCGCGTCACGGGTTCTCGCGTGCGATCGTCTCGTCCTGGCCGGGCCGCGGGTCCCGGATACGGCACGATTCGCCGGCGACATCGAGCTCACCCGCTCGGGATTCATCGCCACCGATCCCCAGACGCTCCGGACGTCGATGCCTAACGTCTGGGCCGGAGGCGCGTGCGCGTTCGGGCATCGGACGATCGCGCACGCCGTTGCCGACGGGAAGCGTGCCGCCTGGGAGATGCACGCCGGGCTCACGGGGACACGCGTC
>DASRHU010000240.1:0-5023 GCA_035650335.1 Gemmatimonadaceae bacterium
TGCCATCGTTGCCGACGACGATCACGGGATACGCGGACGCGCTGCCGACGATGCCCAGATCGTTGCCGCAGGAGCCCTCATGGACGTGCCAGGGGAGCTGCTGTCCCGCCATCGCGTTGGCGAGGTTGACGGTGACGTTCGTCTTGCCATCGGCCACGAAGGCCTTGAAGGATCCGGTGATTCCCGATCCACCCTGGGCTTGAAGCGAGCCGCTCCAATCTTCCCCGGTCTTCGCCGGGGACTCGACATCCACGTCGATTTCGCCGGTGGCCTCGTTCGCGTGCGTACGCACGCAGCCGACGACCGCGAAGGCCGCCATCGTAAGGATCATGCGACGCATATCCGCTCCTGGTTGAGATTCCGCGAGCGCCCGCGCATCGCGGGGCACCCGCCGCCAAAATGCAGATTGTGCGCCATGTACCGGCCACAACGTCGGGGTGCTCACAGGTGACGCATGTCACCAATACACGCTGAGTTAGGCGGAGCGGCGACCAGCTTCCCCCGAGTGCCGGTCGAGCCAGCTCGCGACGTCGGCGGCGATCCGGTCCCACCCCGGTTCCCAGATCAGGAAGTGCGCATTTCCCGGGTACATGCGGAACGTCGCGCGGTACTTTCTTGCCACCTTTCGCTGGATCCGCGCCGGGATTCCAACGTCGTCCGCACCGGCGATGACGAGCATCGGACATGCAATGCGCTTCGGGTCGACGGCGATGCTGCCGAACGTGATCTCGCGGCCCACTCGCCCGCTCGCTGGAGCCCACCGCGGGATGAACGACGCTGCCTCGGCCGGATCGACACGGTTGAGAAAGAGGGCGATCACATCGTGCGGATCGGGAATGATCGGCCGGGACATGAGGATCGCGGGCACATGGTTGAGCTCCCGTCGCATGAGCGGCCAACTCAGGAGGAGAATGCCCCGCGGAGGCACGGTGCTCAACAACACGAGCGCGGGAGGAGCCAGCGACTCAGCCGCTTTCTGCATGATGAGCCCGCCCATGGAGTGTCCAACGAGAATCGGCGTCGACCCGGAATGACGTTCGGCGATGCCGCGCGCCGCATCCTGTACGTCGACGACGTAATCCCGAAGCGAGACGTGCCCGAAGTCAGCTACCGGGCGGCTGCCGTGATGCCCTCGCAGGTTGAGCGCGTACGCGGGGTGACCGCGTGCGGAGAAGAATTCCAGCCACTTCGCGAAGTACCACGCGCCTCCCATGAGCCCGTGCACCATCAGCATCGGCTCGCGCGTTGGACGCGCGGGGATGTCGACATCGAGCGCCAGATCGCCAATGCGAAGGGCGTGCGCCATCACGCGCCCGCGCGGTGGGCGCGTATCTTCTCATCGGGCGCCACGTTTCTCATGTCCGGCATTGTCATGGAGCCGTATTCCCGACACGTGTTGATCTGCACGGGGAGCTTCTGCTCGCCCGATCGCGAAGGTCGCGCCCTCTACTCGCTCCTGCCCACGCTCCTGGAGCGTGAGGGGCTACTCTTCGGCCCGCACCGCGTGAAGCGCGGAGAGACCCCGTGTCTCGGTGTGTGCAGCGGCGGGCCGATCGTGGTCGTGTATCCGGAAGGGGTGTGGTACGGAGCCGTGACTCCGCGCCTGCTTGAGAGGATCGTGGTCGAGCATCTGCGCGACGGGCGCGTCATCGACGAGGCGGTCATCCACCGGTTATGAGAACGGCAAAGACGTCAGAAGTCAGAACTCAGATCTCAGAATTCAGCAAACCTACGGGAAGCCGATACTGGCTCTCCGTAGCCGTTTCTGAATTCTGAAATCTGAATTCTGAGCTCTGACGTCTTTGCCGTCCACCACTAAGCCAGCGCCCTCAACCGCGCTATCCGCTCCGCCATTGGCGGATGCGTCGAGAACAGTTTGGCGAAGCCCGACGCTGTCGCCGCGAGCGGATTCACTTGGGCGAGCGGTGCCGCCGCCGGCGCCACGTGCATCGGAATTCGTCGTGAGTACGTCTCCAGCTTTTGCAGCGCGCTCGCGAGCTCGAGCGGCCGTCCCGTGATTTGCGCACCGACCGCATCCGCCTTGAACTCGCGCTGGCGGCTGATCGCGAACTGAATCATCGCCGCCGCGATCGGCGCGACCACGATCATGACGAGCGACGCGATCGGGTTGGCGTTGTCATCATCGCGACCGCCGAAGAACATCATCGCGTATGCGACATTCGAGATCGCGCCCGCCATCGTGGCCGCGATCGTCTGCAGGAGCATGTCTCGATTCTTGATGTGCGCCAGCTCGTGTGCGATGACGCCCTCGAGCTCCTCGCGCTGGACGAGCTCGAGGAGCCCCGCCGTCACGCACACCACCGACTTCTCCGGTGAGCGGCCGGTCGCGAACGCGTTCGGCTGCTCGTGCGGCGCGATGGCGACCGTCGGCATCGGCAGCCCGGCCCGCTGACGCAGGCGATCGACCATGGCGTAGAGCTCGGGCGCCTGCGACGCATCCACGACCTGAGCGCGGTACATCCGCAGGACCATCCCGCTGGATGCGAAGTACATGACGAAGTTCATCAGCGCGGAGATGACGAGCATCGTCACCATTCCGCTCTGGCCGCCGAAGTAGCCGCCCAGCACGCCAAGGAGGGCGGTGAGGGCGGCCATCAGCGTGAAGACCTTCAGGTTGTTCATCGAGACCTCCTGATCCCCGGATGCGCGAAAGGCGAGTCCTCGCGCACCCGGATCCGTGAATAATCCGACTGTGCAAAGGTCTCGCCTTGTCCGTGAGGACCCGCGCGGGCCGTGCGCTCACCCCGGAGCGCAGTCTTGACGACTCGCGCGCGCGGGCGTTGCCCGCGTAGCTACTCCCCTTCTGGCGAGAAATCTAGCGAGGCGTCGCTTCCCTGAGAATGGGGGCGGTCGAGCCCGCGCTCACGGGGCATCGTCCTTTGGAGGCTCGGGCTTGGGAATCCTGGGGTACCTGGGCTCGATGCGCGTCCAGAGAACGATGGCGCCACATGCGCTGAAGAACTCGGCCGGTCCATGAATCCCGCTCGGGTAGATCTCGATCGCCTCCAGCATCCTCACCGGTCCGTAATCATCCAGGTCTTCGGCGGCACCCATCCGGTGTCCGTCGAAGTACAGCGTCGGCTGACAGGGACCGGCTGCGTTCACCGCGCGAGTAAACGTCACGACATTCCCGCTCACGCCGGTCAACACGCGAACTCCCGGGACTTGCCGGAGGAGATCGGTGATCCGCGAGTTTGCGCTGCGCTCGAGCTCATCGCGCATGATGAAATGCCCGATGCTCGTTTGGCGTCGCCGCTCGATCTCGCGCTGACGGCGCGAGTATATCGTCCGGGCCGACACGCGCACTTCGTCGAGCTGGCGCACCGGTTTGTCGAGCGCGACACTCACCGACGTCGGAGACAATGACGCGAGCTGGATCGGAAGCCGGTAGGGAGCAAAGCCAATGCGCCGCACCTCCAGCATGTGCGTGCCCACCGGCAATCTCGTGAGCTCGAAGAGACCCGAGTCATCGGTGCGGGTCGAGAGCGACGTCTCCCAGACGCGAACGATCGCCTCACGCACCGGCCTGCCCGACTCGTCGCGCACAACGCCAGTCAGACGTCCGGGCCCGCGTAACACCGTATCCACACGTCGTTCGCCGTCGGGCGCCTTCGCGATCAGCGTCTCGAAGGTAGTCCCCACGGCGAGCGTGAAGTCCCGGCGAACGACCGAGCGTGGCTCGACCGCGACCTCGAGCTTGCCGCTGGCTCGCGCTTCCGACATCGCCTGCGCAGCGACGTCGCCGGGTAGCAATCCGCAGAGCGTGAATGCGCCGGTCGCGGTGGTGGTCGTTCGAACCTGGCTTGGCTCGATACGGAGTCCCTCGTCATCGACGACGATGGTCGCCCAATCGGCGATGACGGTGGCGTTGGCGATCGGGGCGCGCGTGTCCGCATCACGTACTTCTCCGATGATGACGGCCGACGAATCGTCCGGGGACAGTTCGGGACACAGCGCCGCGACGATCCGCCGCACCGATGGCAGGGCGAGATCGATGGTCTCCGGGTCGCGCGTGCCGAGTGATACGCGACGCACGGGCGCCTGGATGCCGAGCGAGTCTGCCGCGGGGTGAAAGAAGCTGACGAAGTATTCTCCGGGGATGAGCGAGTCGACACGGTAGCGGCCTCGCGCATCACTCGTGGCCGACCGTGCGGCGCGCAGATCGCTGGCGGAGACGAGCTGCACCAGCGCGCCGTCGAGGGGGCGGCTGGCGACGCTGTCGTATACCAGGCCCACGACCGAGATGCGCCCTCCGCTCGGGTCCTGTGCAGCGGACACGAGCGGGACGATGAGGAGCGGCCAGACGACCAGCGTCCGAAACGCCATGTGAATCGAGACCAGCGAGGGGACCTAACCGCGAGGTTCCAAGTTGCCTGTGGCGCGCGGGCCGTCAAGAGTCGGTGACCCCGCGCTTCGCCAGCTCCTGCCGAACGGCGCGGAGATGTCGCGGCCAGACGTGGACCGCGAGGCGGAAGAAGTTCGCGCGCGCTTCGGCGTCGTCGGCCAGGTAGTGCGCGAGTGAGCGGTGCCCCTTGAGCACGTTGCACGCGCCACAGGCCGTCACTAAGTTGCCCGCGGTGCGGTCTCCGCCACGCAGGCGCGGCTGAACGTGATCGAGTGTGAGGGCCGCCGCGGGGTAGACGCGCCCGCAGTAGACGCATCGATGTTCGTCCCGCGCGAAAATCTCCTCACGCGTCATGGCAAAACCTTACGATCCTCGGCGCGTCATCGCGCGTTCCGCGCGACGATTTCTTCTCGGTTCCCCGACGGACGGTGTGCCATCCTCGCCGGATGACGTGCCGCCGCGTCTCACTCCTGCCGCCCTCGACCAGGTCCGACGCATGTCCCGCTCCCGCGAACGCATCCTCGCCAATCTCGACGACATGTACCGCGAGGCCTTCGAGCGCGCGAAGGCGACCGAAGACCAGTCGCAGATGACTGCGCTCGATTTCGCGTATCGGCGCGAGCAGCTGTATTTCGAGATCCTGCTGGATATAAGGGA
>DASRHU010000241.1:0-2525 GCA_035650335.1 Gemmatimonadaceae bacterium
GACGGTGCCCATGACGACCTCCTTTCATGGAAGCGCCTGGAGTCCGCCCGCATCAGGCTGAAAGAAGGATCGTGTTGTCGAAACCGGCAGTGGGTGGGCACGGCCCTTTCCGCGGACTGGTGGCGCCCCTCGCGCTCGCCCAAAGGATACGAGCCCGCTGGGGCGGCGGCAATGACAGGGGCCCGGAGCGCACACTCAGCGACTCCGAGTCGCGGAAGCCCGGTGATCGAGCTAATTTGGCGTCGCAGTCCCTGCCTCCCTCCGCGCACCACCGCCGCACATGGACCTCACCGGCGCCGTCGTCGCCAATCGCTACACCATCGAGCGCGTCATCGGACGCGGCGGAATGGCGACCGTGTGGCTCGCGCGCGACGTGCAGCACGACCGCGTGGTGGCGATCAAGACGTTGCACCCCGAGCTCGCTGGCGCCATTGGGATCGACCGGTTTCTGCGCGAGCTTCGCATCACCGCGCGCCTCCAGCACCCGAGTGTCGTGCCGGTGCTGGATTCGGGAGTCATCGATCGCCCCGACGGAACGAGCACGCCCTGGTACGCGATGCCATACCTGCAGGGCGAGTCGCTCCGCGATCGTCTGAACCGTGAGCGCCAGCTTCCCATCGATGAGGCGTTGCGCGTCACCGAGGCCGTGGGCAGCGCGCTCGATGCGGCGCACCGCCAACAGATCGTGCACCGCGACGTCAAGCCGGAGAACATCTGCCTCGTCGGCGATCACGTCTACGTGGTGGACTTCGGCATTGGGAAAGCGTTAGGCGCAACTGGCGCGGAGCAATTGACCAGCACCGGGTTGAGCATCGGCACTCCCGCGTACATGAGTCCCGAGCAATCGGTGGGTGAAGCGGTGGACGCACGCAGCGACCAGTACAGTCTGGCCGCCGTGCTGTACGAGATGATCACCGGGGAGCCGCCGTTCAGCGGTCCCAATGCGCAGGCGATCGTCGCTCGACGGATCGCCGAGCCGGCTCGATCGATCTCGACCGTGCGCTCGACGGTGCCGGAGGCGGTGGAGCGGGCGACGCTGCGTGCGCTCGAGCGCGCGCCTGCCGATCGCTTTCCGTCAGTCGCCGAGTTTCTCGGAGCGCTGCGCAAGCCGGTGTCGGCGCGGCCCGCGGCTCGGCGACGGACAAATCTTGGCGTGGCTGCCGGAATCGTTGGCGCGATCGCCCTCGTGGGTCTCGTGACCTGGGGCGTGATGGCAACCGCCGCCGGCCGGTCTCGCGCGGTAGACCCGGAAGTCCTTGCGCTCTATGAACGCGGCGTTCGCGCCTACGACAGTCGCACACCGGAAGGTGTCGCCGAGGCGGTGAGCACACTGAGCGCCGCGATTGCGCGTGATTCCGGACACGCACCGTCATGGAACGGGTTGGCGAATGCGTACTCGCGTGCGTATCAGCGCGTCTTTCGCATCCCCGGTGTGCCTGACGAGCGCCTGCTTCCGCTCGCAGTCACCGCGGTCAACCGCTCCCTCGCCCTCGACTCGATGAGCGCCGACGCCTGGGTGACGCATGCCATCCTGAGCCGTCAGGTCGATCCCGTCGACCTCGGTCCGCCGCTGCGTGCGATCCGGCGATCGATCGAGCTCGACTCAACGCACGCGGAGGCATGGCATTATTTCGCGCTTTACCAAACGGAGACGGGCGATTTCGACGCGGGCCTCGAGGCGTGGCGTCGCGGCGTGCGTCTCGCGCCGGCCTATGAGCAGGGGTTGGCGTTTCTCGCGCTCGCGCACTACTGGCGGGGCAATTTCGACAGTGCCACGGTCTGGGCGGACAGCGCGCTGCGGGTCAAGCCCAGCTATTTGCTCGGGCGTCAGGTCAGGGGCCACATCGCCGTGGAGGAGGGGGATGTGGCGCGAGCGGAGGCATCGTTCGAGGCAGCCCTGCGCCTGAGCACCGACGTGGAGTTCATGAACTCACTGGCCAGCTTGGCCCTGGCGAAGGCCCGGGGGAGGCGGCGAGCCGAGGCACGAGCGCTCATCGCACGTGCGGAATCGCTCGCGTCGGGGCTCGAGCGGCTGCCGCCGCACCTGGTGCTGTATCTCGCGCACGCGTACACGGCTCTGGGTGATGCGGGGGCGGCGCTGCGCACTCTCGCCCGCTACCAGCCGCTGCGCGACGTGCACTTCCAGCTTCACCTTCGGTGCGACCCGCCCTTCGCGCCGCTCTCCCGCGATCCGCGGTTCCGCGCCCTCGTCACCAGGCCGCCGCCCGTTTGGGGGAAGGGCTGCTGAGCCTCCTATAACCCGCCTAACGGCGCCACCTCAGCCGGCGCAGCTCGGCCTCGGCGACGATGAATCCAAAGGCGGGCCACCCTCCCGACGCGACGGCGCGCTGGAACCACTGCCGCGCCCGCGCCGTGTCTCCGTGCACGAGGTACCAGTTCCCGAGACCGTAGCTCAAAGTCGCCACGGCAACCCCGGCGGTGTCGGCTGCCGTGAGCACGGAATCGGCTCCGATTTCCCCTCGATAGAGACGCAGGCGCTGCCGATACGCGTTCGTCGTCGCCAG
>DASRHU010000242.1:0-4444 GCA_035650335.1 Gemmatimonadaceae bacterium
GGACATCTGCGACGTTTGCGGCTCGGTGGACGTCGTCTGGATGCAGTGCAAGCTGCTGTGCCGCAACTGTGGATCGATCGTGAGGTCGTGCGCGGATCTGGCCCCGGGCTAACGCGCCGCGCTCTCTCTCAACAACTCGCCGAACCGCACGGGGTCGGAGGTTGGCTCCGAGCAGAGATATTGCCGGCACACGTAGCCGGTTGCCTTCCCGCCTCTCGTCGTGCGCTCCTCGAGCAGGGCGACTCCCGCGCCGTCGCCGGGCGGACCGCCCGCCATCACCAACGCCGGGAGGTATTGGCGCGCGACCTCCCCCGTCAGCGCCATGAAGTCGGGGGCTTGCGGCTCGCCGACGATCGCGACCTCCGTGGCGCCATGGATGGCGAGGTCGGCGGCGCCTAACAGGTGACCAAAGGCAGCTCCGTGCTGCGCGAGCGGAACCGCCAGCGTCTCGAGGGTCCACGTCGCGCGACGGAGCATGTCGGCGTCGCGATAGAGCTCCGCGAGCCTGAGAAGAAGCTCCACCGCCAGCGATGTCCCGGACGGCGTCGCGTTGTCGGTCACCTCGCGCGGACGTGTGATGAGACGTTCGTGGTCGTGAGCGGTATCGAAGAAGATGTTGGCGGTGTCGTCCCAGAACGCCGCCACCGTGGCATCGCCAAGCGTTCGCGCGCGGGTGAGCCAGGTCGCATCGAACGTGAGCTCGTACAGGGCGAGGAACCCCAATGCGACCGCGGCGTGATCCTCGAGGAAGCCCGGGATGCGCGCCTGCCCATCCTTCCACGATCGAAGGACGCGGCCATCGCGGACCAGCTCGCGCGCGACGAACTCACCGCACCCAACCGCCACCTCGCGCCAATCGTCGCGACCGAACGCGCGCGCGGCGTCGGCGATCGCTCTCAACATCAGCCCGTTCCAGGACGCGAGCACCTTTTCGTCCCGTCCGGGCCACACCCGCTTCGCTCGATGCTCGTAAAGGGCCGTGCGCGCGCGAGCGATGGTGGCCTCGAGGGCGGCGGCGTCGATGCGCTCGCGGGCAGCGGCCGCCGAAGCATCGCTCGGAACGTACAGAATGTTGTACCCCTCGAAGTTTCCAGGCGTCGAGGCGCCCCAGTACCTCGCGGCGATCTCCGCATCGCCCCCGAGCACCTCCTGCAGCTCCGGCAGGCTCCACACGTAGAACTTTCCCTCCTCGCCCTCACTGTCGGCATCCAGCGATGAGTAGAAGCCACCGGCCGGTGACCGCATCTCTCGGATTGCCCACTCGATCGTCTCCTCGGTCACACGGCGTACCTCGGCGTTCCCGGTGGCCTGCCAGAGATGGACTCCCAGGCGAGCGAGCAGTGCATTGTCGTACAGCATCTTCTCGAAATGCGGAACGAGCCAGATGGCGTCCACCGCATAACGATGAAAGCCGCCGCCAACCTGGTCGTAGATGCCGCCGCGCGCCATCTGCCGGAACGAATGCGTCACGATCTCGAGCGCGTGCGCGGTGCCCGTCCGTCGCCAGTGTCGCAGCGAGAAGTCGAGCGCCATCGCCTGCGGAAACTTCGGCGCACCCTCGAAGCCGCCATGCCGCGAATCGTATCGCTGCGCGATCGAGCGCCAGGCGCGTTCGAGAATAGTCGGATCCAGCGTCCCACTGCTGCGTGAGGGTGCGCTCGCCGGGAGATAGATGCGCTTGATCTCCTCCCCGGAGCGGCGGACGTCGTCCCGACGGGTGTGATAGGCGTCGGCGACGCCCGCGAGCACGCGTCGGAACGAAGGCATTCCCGGGCGATCGTCGGGCGGGAAGTAGGTTCCGCCGAAGAACGGGACACCTTCGGGGGTGAGGAACATCGTCATCGGCCAGCCGCCGTGTCCCGTCATCGCCTGCACCGCGCTCATGTAGATCGCGTCGATGTCGGGACGCTCCTCCCGATCCACCTTTATGTTGACGTAGTGCTCGTTCATGAGGCGGGCCGTGTCCACATTCTCGAACGACTCGCGCTCCATGACGTGGCACCAATGACAGGCGGCGTAACCGATGCTGAGAAGGATCGGCTTGTCCTCGCGTCGCGCCCGCTCGAGCGCTTCATCCCCCCATGGATACCAGTCCACCGGGTTGTGGGCGTGCTGGAGCAGGTAAGGACTGGTCTCGTTGGCGAGGCGATTCATGAGGACGAAGGCGGAAGGCGGAATCTGGATCGCTGGTGACATCCCCAGCGCCTTCAATCCGCATTCCGCATTCCGCGTTCCCCGTCCGGGCGGTGGGGGCGATACATGATGACTTGTGCGCGCTCGAGCGTCACCAGCCCGCCCTCGATCATCGCATCGAGCTCCGGAAGTATGGCGCCGATCCGCTCATCGGTCTCCACGCACTCGATCACGATCGGGAGATCGTGAGAAAGCAGCTCCACGCGGTCCGAGTGGAGTCGCGCGTGTGCGCCAAACCCCATGATGCCGCGATGCACCGTCGCGCCCGCGTACCCTCGCTTCCGGAGGAGCTCGACGATCTCCTGATAGAGCGGCTTGCCGTGAAAGCGATCTCGCTCGCCGATGTGGATGCGCATCAGGACGCGCTCGCCCTTGAACCCTTCCATGTCACCCTCCCGTCGCCCTAGAGGCGGCCGCGGGCCGCGAGCACTTCTCGCGCGAGGATCACGCCCGCCAGACACGCCGCCAGCGACAGCACGACGCTGAGCACGACGTAGAGCAGCGCCCGCTGGTGCTGCCCCTCCTCGAGGAGCGCGATCGTCTCGTAGCTGAAGGTCGAAAACGTCGTGTATCCACCACAAAAACCGGTGGTGAGCAGTGCTCGCGTCTCCGGCGAGACCGCCGCGCTGCCAAGCGCATAGCGCAGCAGGAATCCGAGCAGCAGCGAACCGGTGATGTTCACGATCAGCGTTCCGCTCGGGAACGTTCCGCCGGCGCGCTGCTGAATCAGCGTCCCGAGGAGAAACCGCGCCACGCCACCGAGCGCGCTCCCCGCCGCGACAAACCAGACCATCACGCCTCCGCACTACGCTGGGCCGCGCGGAAGATAGGAAGCACACCGGCGTGGCGCGAGCAGTGCCCTTTCGAGGGTGCGTATATTTCACGGTCCTCGCACCAAGGCGGAATCGGTGGCTAACGTGCTCGCACCCGAGCTGGATCGCTTCCTCACGGACAACGACGCTCGCATCCACGACGAGCTCTTCGACTTCCTGCGTATCCCGAGTGTCAGCGCACGCTCGGAGCACAAGCCTGACATGCTGCGCGCGGCTGAGTGGCTCGCGGCGCACATGCGCGACGTCGGGCTCTCGACTGAGATCGTACCGACGGCCGGCCACCCGATCGTGATCGGCGAATGGCACAAGGCGGGCGACGATGCTCCGACGGTTCTCATCTACGGGCACTACGACGTGCAACCCGCCGAGCCGCTGGAGCTCTGGGAGTCGCCGCCGTTCGAGCCGACCGTTCGGCACGGGCGGATCTACGCGCGCGGGTCGGTCGATGACAAGGGACAGCTGTATCTCCACGTGAAGGCGCTCGAGGCACATCTTCGCGCGCGTGGAACACTGCCGATCAACGTGATCGTGCTCGCCGAAGGGGAAGAGGAAGTCGGCAGCCCGAACCTCGCCAGCTTCATCGAAGCGCACGCGAAGCGGCTCGCGTGCGATGCGGTCGTGATCAGCGACTCGTCGATGTTCGCGCCCGGGCTCCCGTCGATTCTGTCGTCACTGCGCGGCCTGGCGTACTTCCAGATCGACGTGCACGGGCCATCCGTCGATCTCCACTCCGGCTCGTACGGCGGTGCTGTCATCAACCCGGCGACCGCGCTCGCGAGAATGGTCTCCACCTTCCACGACGAGAACTATCACGTCGCCATCCCGGGCTTCTACGACAAGGTGCGCGACTGGCCGCGCGACGTACGCGAGCGCATCAAGGACCTGCCGTTCGATGACGAGAAGTTTCGCGAGGAGGTGGGCGCGCCGGCACTTGGCGGAGAATCGGGCTACTCGACGCTCGAGCGCATTTGGACGCGTCCCACCTGCGAGATCAACGGACTGCTCAGCGGTTATACCGGCGAGGGCGCCAAGACGGTGCTGCCATCGAGCGCGATGGTGAAGGTGAGCTGTCGTCTCGTTCCCGATCAGGATCCCGAGGAGATCGCGGAGCTGGTTCGAAGGCACGTCGAGCGCGTTGCGCCAAAGGGCGTCAGGGTGGCGGTCACGACGCTGCATGGCGGCCGGCCGTGGCGAGCCGACCTCCACGGCCCGCTGTATGACGCCGCGCGCCGCGCTCTGGCGACGGCGTTCGAGCGCGAGCCGGTGATCGTCGGCGAAGGGGGCTCCATCCCCGTGGTCGGCGACTTCGAGCGCATACTGGGCGCCCCCGTCCTCCTGGTCGGGTTCGGCTTGCCCGGCGAAAACGCGCATGCCCCCAACGAATGGATGAGCGACGAGAACTTCGTCAAAGGGGCCCG
>DASRHU010000243.1:0-13081 GCA_035650335.1 Gemmatimonadaceae bacterium
GCACGGTCACGCGCACCGTGTAGGTGCCGTCTTCCGAGTAGACGTGGCGGCCGCGGATCGGCTCGGCGAGCGTCGTCGCGTCGCCCTCATTGAGCGATCCATCACCCCAGTCGATCGAGTAGTGCCAGGGCGCGTCGAGCACGCCCGGGTCGCTGAGCGGAACCGAAATGCGGTAGGGTTCGCCAATGAACAGCGTTGCCCCGTCGAAGGCGCCGAGCGCGGGGACCGCGTTCGCGACATCGACGCGAGTCGTCACCAGGGTTACCAGCTCGCCGTCGCTCACCGACAGCGTAGCGGAGTAGGCACCGTTGTCGACGAAGCGGTGCGAGACCGCGTGACCAGGCTTACTGGTTCCGTCGCCAATGGTCCACACGTAGGTGAGCGAGTCACCGTTCTCGTCGGTGGCCGTGCCGCTCAGCTCCACGGAATCGCCTTCGATCGCGGTATAGGGGCCCCCCACCTGAACCACCGGCGGGAGGTTCACCGGTTCCGGCGCGCAGCTGTTCACCTCGCGATAGCCCGGGCCACTTGGCTGATACGTCACTGTGCATCCCTGGAGGCCGAGGACGCTGGTCCCCGCGGCGGTCTTCATATGTGTCGCGCCCGCGGCGATACCCGCGCTCGCGTTCGAGATGACCATTTGCATCTCGCGATAGACGAACCGGACCTCGCCCGTGCGCTCGAGTAGTTGAACCTGAAAGCTGCTTCCCGGATACGAAAGGCTGCAGCAGGGGCGCATGTCGTTCCACGTCACGACGAAACGGCGGTCACCGTCGGCGCCGACGGTGTTCACGAACACACGGCTGTTCTGAAGATTCGGGAAGCTGAAGCGCGACGCAGGCATCCAGTCGGCGTAGGCAGGCGCCGCCAGGACGAAGGCGCCGTCGGGAATGTTCCACGTCCGCTTGAACGTAATGGGACTGCCGAAGCTGATGTGTCCGTTCGCGCTCACGTAGACGGACGAATAGGACTGTCCGTAGAAGGAGAACGCGAAGGGCAGTGCTTGCGGCGTCGTCTCATCATCGATGTACTGGAGTCCGGTGCCGAGCTCGTTGACCCACTCCGCCGGTGTCACGGCGCTGAGATCGACGGCGAGGGGACCCAACGGCGCAGCCGAGAGTTGAAGTCCGGCCATGGCATCCCCGGCAAGGCTTCCCGTCATGTACATCGATGGCCCGAGCGGATTCGCGCGAGCGTACAGTGTCGGAGGAAGCCCAGGCGCGTACTTGGCAAGCACGTCCGGGATCTCGACGAACGATGCGTCGTTGCCGAGCGGAGCGAACGGCTTGGTCAGGAAGAACTCGCAGGCGCTCGTCGACAGCGTCATCGCAAGGAGCGCTACCGCGGCTTTGCGGGTCGGGAACATGGCTGACTCGTGGTTGATGTCTGTTACAACTCCGTGCGGTGACTCTGCCACTCGGGCGGAGCCACTCATTGAGATGACGGACACCCCACTCGGCCGGTAATCATTAGAAAACGCTTGTGATCGTTAGGCTGACGACCCTCCCGAAGCTTCGGGCGATTTTAGTGCCTAACTTCCTGCGGCGGCGTGTGTTCAGCCACGCACCCGAACCGTAGCAAACAATGGCCGTTCATTTGCGTCGAAACATGAGAAACGCGCCGCCGAAGGCACCCGAAACGGGGCGAAGGAACTCCGGAATTTTGCGCGTGCGGGGCAGCCAATTCGGCAGAGATCGATCGCCTATTGCTCTTCAGGCACGCGCCTGGCGATCCCCGAGCTCCACTGCAGGAGAATGACCGCCACCGCGATGAGCGCGCCTCCCGCGAGCGTGGAGGGTGGCAGCGGCTGCGACAGCACGAGCGCGCCGAGGAGCGTGGTGAAGAACGGCTCGATCGTCGACACGATCGCGGTGCGCACCGGACCGAGTGTGCCGAGTCCGCGAAGGAAGAACAGAAACGCCATCGTCGTTCCGACGAAGGCGAACGCCACAATGCTCGCCCAGGCAGCGGGCGCGAGTCGGGCGGTGAACGTCCCCGTCGCGAGTCCCGCGATGACCTGAACGATCGCCGCCCCGACGACGATGTACACCGAGATGACGGTGGGGCGCATTCCCTCCTGAAGGCGGCCGATTGCCGGGATGTAAAGTCCGTAACAGAGCGCCGCCGAGAGCGCGAGGAGCACCCCCACGAGCGGAACGTCGGTTGTCGCCGACCACGGCGCTCCGACCATCGTGGTGATGCCGATGAAGGAAATGCCAAGCGCGATGAGCCGCCGCGCGTCGATGGGCTCGGTACGGCGCACGAAAGCGAACGTCGCGACCCACGCCGGATAGGTGTAGAAGAGGAAGGCGTTCGTCGCCGCCGGCAGATGATCGAGCGCGCGCAGGGCCAGAAACGAAATGAGGGCCTGCCCGCCGCCGCCAATGATGAGCACGCGGAGTGCGAGCGATCGCGGAATTCTCAGCGCGCCGACGCCTCCGGCGGCGATCGTGAGCAGAACGCCGGCAAGCAGGAATCGCCAGGCGAGAATCGAGGTGAGCGGCGCGCCCGCTCGCCGCGCGAGCACGACGAAGATGGCGATGGCGCCAAAGCAGCACGCACCCAGGAGCACGAAGAGCGTGGCGCGCGCAGCGGACGGCTTTCGTGCAGGCGTGACGAGCTCTCTTGTGGGGGTGTGGCCGGGGATTCTATTTAGCCCCGCGTGATCGAACAACCGTTGATGGTCATCATCGGTTCCCCCGACCTTCCGCATCAGCCACCCGACCCCATGCGCTTTCGACGTTCGTTGTCACTCGCGGGAATCCTGTTCGTCTGGGCGTGCGCGTCCGCCGGTCCTCGACGTGAACGAGCGGACGGCGCCTTCGACGTGGTCATCACCGGCGGTCGTATCGTCGATGGCACCGGCAATCCGTGGTTCCACGGAGACATCGGCATTCGCGGCGATCGCATCGTCCGCATTGCGCCGCGCGGCGCGCTCGGCAACGCGAGGGCTCGCCAGCGCGTGGACGCGAGCGGGCTCGTGGTCGCGCCGGGCTTCATCGACATCCAGAGTCATTCGCGTAACGCGTTCCTCACCGGCGATGGACGCGTCGTCAGCAAGGTGACGCAGGGCGTCACCACCGAGATCCTCGGCGAAGGCTCGACCAATGCGCCGGTGAACGATCGCATCCTGCAGGGCGCGGATACGGCGTGGCGCAGGGTGAACGAGCCGTTTCGTGGTGCGCGTGGATTCGACGCCTGGCTTCGCGCCATGGAGACTCACGGCATCTCGACGAACGCCGGGTCGTTCGTCGGCGCGTCGACGATCCGCATGTACGGGAAGGGAATGGCGGAAGGCGCCGCGTCCCCCGCGGAGCTGGACACAATGCGGGCCGCGATGCGGCGTGCGATGGAGGATGGTGCCTTTGGCCTCGCGTCGGCGCTCATCTACCCGCCGGGCGTGTTCGCATCGACCGACGAGCTCGTCGAAGTGGCCAAGGTCATGGCGCCGTTCGGTGGCATCTACATCACGCACATGCGCTCCGAGGCGGACCAGCTTCTCGAGGCGATCGATGAGGCGTTGACGATCGGGCAGCGCGCCGGCGTGCCCGTCGAGATCTATCACCTGAAGGCCGCCGGCAAACGCAACTGGCACAAGGGCCCGCTCGCGATCGCGAAGATCGATTCGGCCCGTCGCGCCGGTCAGGATGTCACCGCCGACATGTACGGCTACGTCGCTGGCGGAACGGATCTGTCATCGTGTTTGCCGCCGTGGGTGGCGGCCGACGGGAAGCTGCTCGAGAACCTGCGCGACTCCACGGTGCGCGCGCGTGTCGTCGCCGACGCATCCCGCGAGTTCACGGAGTGGGAGAGCCTCTGTCGCCTTGCGGGGCCGGAGGGTGTGATGGTCGTCTCCTTTCGCAGGGAGGAGAACAAGCCGCTGGAGGGAATGCGCCTCTCCGACATCGCGGCGCGTCGCAATGCCGATTGGCTGAACACCGTCATCGACCTCACGCTCGAAGAAGAGGACGGCCTGGGCGGAATCTTCTTCATCGCGCTGGAGGACAATCTCGCGCTGCAGATGCGTCAGCCGTGGATGAAGTTCGGCACCGACGCGGGTGGCCAGGATCCGGAGCGCGCGCGAGGCATGACCCACCCGCGCGCCTACGGGAACTATCCGCGCGTGCTCGGGCGATATGTGCGGGAGCAGGGCGTGATGTCGCTCGAGGAGGCCGTGCGGAAAATGACCTCGGCGGTGGCGACGCGGCTGTCCATCCTCGATCGTGGGCTCCTTCGCCCCGGCATGTTCGCGGACGTCGTCGTTTTCGACCCCGCGACGATCACGGATCGCGCGACGTACGAGCAGCCACACCAGCTCTCGGACGGCGTACGGCACGTGTTCGTGAACGGGGTCGCCGTCGTGCACGACGGGCGGCATACCGGCGCGACGCCCGGGCGCGCGTTGCGCAAGGGGCGCTGAGCCGCCGCCGGCGCTGCTTCCGTGCCTAACGCCACGCTCCGATGATCGCGCCCATGATGATCATGTAGACGAGCTGGTACCCCGCGTCGATCATGAACGCGCTCGCCGGCTTGCCCGAGAACAGGTTGGAGTTCAGGCCGATCGGAAACCCGAATCCCAGCCAGGCGAGGACGGCGATGACGATGCCACCGACGAGCGACGCTCCGCCCGTGAGCCCGATCAGCAGGGCGATGACCATCGCCGTGATGAGGTACGTGACGAACGAGAACGCGTACGTCTTTCCCATGCTCGACTGCATCGCCGCGAGCTTCTCGGGCGTGTGCCCGTGCGCAGCCATCCACTGCCGGGCGAACATCGCGTTGGAGTACCAGAGTGCGCCGAGTGCGAACGCCGCGATGGCGGCGACGATGATGGCGATCCAGTTCACGTCGAGCTGGGACATGGGGCCTCTGGGGTCGAAGGGGTCGAGGGGGTCGAGGGATGAGGTCGTCAAGGTGGTCAAGGTCGTCGAGGATGTCGAGGTACGACCTCGACTACCTGGCCGACCTCGACGACCTCGACGACCTCATCCCTCGACACCCTCGACACCCTCGCACCCTATACACGCTGCTTCCCTCGTGCGACCCACGCACGAATTCTGGCATCGAGAATGTCGAGCGGAATGGCGCCCGCGCCCAGGACCTGGTCGTGAAACGCTCGGAGGTCGAACGCGTCGCCGAGCTCGCGCTCCGCGTAGTCGCGAAGCTCGCGAATCTTGAGCTGACCGATCTTGTACGCGAGCGCCTGGCCGGGCCACGAGATGTAGCGATCCACCTCGACGGTAATGTCGTGCAACGGCTTGCTGCTGTTCGCCGCGAAGTAATCGATCGCCTGTTGACGCGACCATCCCATGGAGTGCAGGCCCGTGTCGATCACCAGTCGGACCGCACGCCACATGTCGTACGTGAGCGCACCGAATCGCGAGTAGGGATCGCGATAGAGCCCGAGATCGTTGCCGAGCGATTCGGCGTACAGTGCCCACCCCTCGACGAAGGCGGTGAAGCCCAGGTGCTTGCGGAACTCGGGCACCCGCTCGAGCTCCTGCGCCAGTGCGATCTGCAGGTGGTGACCGGGAACGGCCTCGTGCGCCGTGAGCGCCTCCATCTCCCACTTCGGACGCGCCTTCAGGTCATACGTGTTGGCGTAGAAGGTTCCGGGACGCGCCGCCTCGGGAGAGCCCGGCATGTAATACGCGGTCGTGACGTTGCGCTCGGCGTAGGCGGGGACGGCGACCACACCATAGGGCGTGCGCGGCAACCGGCCAAAGAGACGAATCAGCCCGGGGTCGATGCGCTTCGCGATGTCGCGGTATTCCCGCAGCAGGCTCGCCGTGTCGGCGAAATAGAACTGTGGATCGGTGCGAAGGAACTGGATGAAATCGGCGAAGGTGCCGGTGAATCCGGTCTGCGCCATGACGCTGTCCATCGCGCCGCGAATGCGGGCGACCTCGCGCAGCCCCAGCGCGTGGATGTCAGCGGCGCTCATCGCGGTCGTCGTGTACTGCCGCACGGCGAACGCGTACCACGCGTCCCCGTCGGGGAGGGCGGAGAGCCCAATCGTCTCCCGCGCGCCGGGAACGTAGCGCTCGGTGATGAAGCGATGCAGCTGTCGCCAGGCGGGAAGCACCGAGTCGCGGACGAGCGCCGTGCCGCGCTCGAGCAGCCGTGTGCGCTCGGCCTCCGGCACGGTCGACGGAAGCTTCGCCAGCGGAGTCAGCATGGGGCTCGTCGCCGGGTCATCGACGATCTGCCGCGCGATGGCATCGGCGACGCCGTGCAGCGTGACGCGTGGCGGGGTGATGCCGCGGGCGAGCCCGGTGTCGAGCAGCCTGACGACCTGCCTGACGAGTCGCGGGAATGTCTGGAGTCGCGTGAAGAGCGCGTCGGCATCCTCCACACGCGTGACCGTCATGAGGGAGACGACGTCGGGAATGTCGCGCTGGATGCCGCTCAACGCGGTCACCTGAAACAGCTCACTCGGGAAGCGCGCCTGTTCGACCGCCATCGACCCCTCGTGCCTGAGGAGATCGTAGGTGAGGCGATCGGCGGGAGCGAGCCGCTGTCTGTTGATCGTCTCGAGAACGGCGAGCGTTCGCCCCGCATCACGCTTGCGCCGTTCGATTGCCGCGCCCGAGAGATCGGACCAGAGGTGATCGTGGCCAGCGTGCCCGATGAACGTGGCCGACTCCGGCGACTCGGTGAGCTGCCACTCGAAGTAGAGCTCCGCGAGCTGGCGAAGTCGCGCGCTGTCACTGGCGGCGCGACCACGACCCGGTCGCTGGAGCGCGCGGAAGCGGCGGTCTACCTCGGTGAGCGACGGCGGGCGATGCTGTGCTGCGGCCTCTCGCGGCGGCGCGAGAATCGCGGCGGCCAGAGCCGCGAGTGTGATGATGTGGCGCATGGTCGGTAGGCTGCGGCCGCGAGGATTGGAGCGCAAGGCCGGGGGCGATTCGGGCTGTTTGCGAAGTTGCCCCGACCGGGAACCCTTGCCACCCTCGGATTCACCCCCCCAACCTCTACCGCATGCCTACCTCGAGCCTCGCGAAAGCCGCCGTAGCGGCTGCGCTCTTCGCCTCTTCCCTCGCCGCGCAAACCGCCCCGCCTGCGGGAGGGGACTCTGCGCCCCCCGTCCGCCGGGAGTTCCGCGGTGTCTGGGTGGCCTCGGTCGCCAACATCGACTGGCCCTCGCGGCCCGGCCTGTCGACGTGGGAGCAGCAGGAGGAGCTCGTGCACCTGCTCAACCGGGCCGTGGCGCTCGGGCTGAATGCGATCGTTCTTCAGGTGCGCCCCGCGGCCGACGCACTCTATCCATCGCCTCACGAGCCGTGGTCGGAATATCTCACGGGACGACAGGGCGTAGCGCCCGAGCCGGCCTGGGATCCACTGGCCTTCGCGGTCGGCGAGGCACACCGCCGCGGGCTCGAGCTGCACGCCTGGTTCAATCCATTCCGCGCGCGTCATCCGTCAGCGACGTCCGAACCGGCGGCGACGCACGTCGCACGGCGGCGGCCCGACCTCGTGCTGTCCTACGGCCGTCACCTCTGGATGGATCCGGGGCTGCCGGCGACGCGCGCGTACTCGATTCGCGTGATCACCGACGTCGTCCGTCGCTACGACATCGATGGCGTACAGATCGATGACTACTTCTATCCGTACCGGGAACGCGACTCGTCAGGCACGCTGCTCGAGTTCCCGGACAGTCTGAGCTGGGCGCGATACGTGGCGATGGGCGGCCCGCTGTCTCGGGATGATTGGCGGCGAGGCAACGTCGATGCGTTCGTGCGCGACCTCTATCGCGCGATCAGGCGCACGAAGCCAGGCGTGAAGTTCGGGGTGAGCCCGTTCGGGATCTGGCGTCCCGGAAATCCCCCGACCATACAGGGCTTCGACCCGTACGAGCAGATCTACGCCGACGCGCGCAAGTGGCTCGTCGAAGGCTGGGTCGACTATTTCGCGCCGCAGCTGTACTGGCCGATTCAACCGCCGGCGCAAAGCTATCCGACGCTGCTGTCATGGTGGCTGCAGGAGAACGTGAAGCATCGGCACATCTGGCCGGGGAACTTCACGAGCCGTGTCGGCGCGAGTGATTCGGCGCGCCGGTGGGCGCCGAGCGAGATTCTCGAGCAGGTGCGCCTGACGAGAGAGCTCTCCGCCGCCGGTGGGAACATCCACTTCAGCATGAAGGCGTTTCTCGAGAATCGCGACAGCATCGGGACGCAGCTCGCCCGGGGGGCGTACGCGGAGCCGGCCCTCGTGCCGGCGACGCCCTGGCTCGACCGAGTCCCCCCTCGGGGGCCGGTCGTCGCCGCACGGGTCGACACGGCGACCGGCGGCCTCGGGCTGCGGATGCTACCCGGCGGGAAGGAGGCGATCTGGCGCTGGGTCGTGCGCGCACGCACCGGCGACACGTGGACCACGCGCCTTCTTCCCGGGTGGCAGCGATCCCATGCACTGACCCTCGACGCCGCAACGCCGCGTCCCGACGCAGTCCTCGTGAGCGCCGTCGATCGCGTGGGGAACGAGAGCCGCGTCGTGCGCGTGCGACTCCCGAAACCGAGCGGCGCGGCGTCGGCGGCGCCGTGATCGAGCGCTTTCGCGCGGCGCGGCGTGCGGTTCGCCTCGCCGGCACGCGCGCTCACCGCATGGCGCGCGGCCCTCGCGGCAGGGCGCACTACCTTGCTCCGCCGCTGACTCTCGGAGGATTCGTTCGCATGCTGGAGGCGCGCGACCGTGCGGTCGCACCCACGGGATCGCTGTCGATCGATTCGCGACGGTCGCGCCTCGTCTTTCATGTGCGCTACTTCGGCGTCCTTCGAATGCAGGGTGAGTTTCGCGACGTACGTGGGGAGATCTTCGGGGTCGATCCAGGGACGCTCTCGGCGTCGTCGATCACGGCGACCGTCCCGATTTCCGGGCTTCGCACCGGCATCCGCGTGCGCGACCGCCATCTGTCCAGCCGCGGGTATCTCGCGCGTCGGCAGAGTCCTGAAGCGACCTTCCACAGCGACCGCATCATCGACAACGGCGCATCGGGCGCGCGGGTGATCGGGCGACTGACGCTGCGGGGCGTCGCTCGAGAAGTCACACTTCACGTGAGCGAGTGTCGGTACGATGCCGTCGCGCGACGCGTCCACGCGCGCGCGCACGGAACCGTCAACCGATCGGACTTCGCCGTCGGCCCCTCGCGACGCGCACCGTGGTGGGACCTGCGTCGATACCTCATCGACGACGAGGTGCGTCTCGTCATCGATGTCGAGGCAGTCGAGCGGAGCAGCGGAGCATGAGCGAGCACAGCGTCGAGAGCACCGAGTCGGCACGACAGCTGCTCGTCGTGCAGCGCGAGCGCGCCGAGCGTCTGCTCAACGGCGTGCGGGCGGGCGTGCTCGGCCTCCTCGCGGCGGCCGCGCTCGCGTACGCGCCGAGCCTGACCCCGGAGCTGAACCGGGTGAACGTGCTCGTGCTCGCGCCGACGCTCGCCTGGACCGTCGCGCAGTATCTCCTGTTCTATCGGCGCGAACGACTTCCGAGCTGGCTCTCGATCGCCAATCCGGTCGTCGACATCACCGCGGTCAGCGCGATCATCCTCGGCTACGCGCTCGCGCAGTCGGCCGCGCTCGCGCTCAAGACGCCGATCTTCCTCTCGTATTTCGTCATTCTCGCCGCGCGCCCGATCGCGTCATCCACCGCGCGCGCCGCGTTCGTCGCGGGGCTCGCCGTCGTGCAGTACAGCTTTCTGGTTCAGTTCTTCGTCACGTCGGGGCGAATTCAGACGACCTCGCCGCTGAACGCACCCGGCGTTTCCGGTGTGTCGCTGCTCGACGAGAGCGCGAAGGTCCTCCTGCTCGCGCTCGCGGGCGCGGTGGCGACGTACGCGACCGCATGGCACGAGCGCCTCGCCATCAGCTACTTCCGCCAGGCGCGTGACCGCGAGCAGCTCGAGGCTCGCCTGGCGCGAGCACAGCTCCAGGCGCTCAAGCTGCAGCTCCAGCCGCACTTTCTCTTCAACACGCTCAACACGATCACGGCGCTCATCGGCGTCGACCCGCGCGTGGCCGAGCGGATGGTGTCCGGACTCAGCGAGCTCCTGCGGCTGTCGCTGCGCAACGCCGGGGAGCAGGAGGTGCCGCTGTCGCGTGAGCTGGAGCTCCTCCAGCACTACGTCGAGATCCAGCAGATCAGATTTCGCGATCGCCTGACGGTGAGCCTCGACGTCGCGCCGGACACCATGCACGCCATGGTTCCGAACTTCATCCTCCAGCCGCTCGTGGAAAACGCCATCCGGCATGGCATTGGTCCACGCGCCGCCCCGGGACACGTCGATGTCCGTGCGTTTCGGGAGAACGGCACGCTGCATCTGTGCGTGGCCGACAACGGCATGGGAAGCCGGTCGCGCAGCGAGATGTCCGGCGAGGGGATCGGGCTCGGCAACACGAAAGCCCGGCTCGAGCATCTCTACGGCGCGGACCACCAGTTCAGTGCGCACGGGGGACGTGACGGCGGGTTCGTCGTCGATATCGTCATCCCATTCCGCGCGCGCGCGGACAGCGCGAGCGCCTAACGTCACGGAGTACCGATGGAGCAGATTCGCACGCTGATCGTGGACGATGAGCCGCTGGCGCGGCAGCACCTGCGCGTCCTGCTGGCCGACGATCCCGACATCTCGGTCATCGGGGAGTGCGGGAACGGTCGCGATGCCGTGGAGGCCATTCGCGCCGAGCAGCCGTCGCTCGTGCTGCTCGACATCCAGATGCCGGAGCTGAACGGCCTGGCGGTGATCGATGAGGTGGGCGCCGAGTCGATGCCGACGACGATATTCGTCACGGCGTTCGACGAGTACGCGGTCAAGGCGTTCGACGCGCACGCCCTCGATTACGTGATGAAGCCGGTGAGCCGCGCGCGATTCCACCAGGCGATCGAGCGCGCCAAGGCGCAGATGCGCGACCAGTCACCGGGTGCGCGGCCCCCGCTGGCGGCGCTCCTCGATCAGCTGCGGTCCGAGGGGACCGCCGTGCCGCGGCGCATTGCCCTCAAGCGCGACGGCCGGCTCCTGTTCGTCCGCATCGAGGACATCGACTGGATCGAGGCGGCCGATGATCACGTCGTCGTGCACGTCGGCCGCGACGTCTATCGGCAGCGCGACACGCTCACGCGTCTCGAGCAGCGGCTTCCGGCGCAGAAGTTCCTGCGCGTGCATCGCTCCTCGATCGTCAACGTCGACCGCATCCGGGAGATGCAGCCGTGGTTCCAGGGAGATTTCGTGCTGATTCTCGTGGACGGGACGCGCGTGACGACGGGGAGGAGCTATCGCGAGCGCGTGCGGGAGTTCATTGAGAGGTCCATGTAGCGCGGGCCAAGGGCCAGGGGCCAAGGGCCACGGGGAGCGTGAAGGGTCTACGGTAGCTCCGTTGGACCCTTGACCCTCCCCGTGGTCCCTGGCCCCTGGCCCTTGGCCCGCCTTCGAGGGAGCATCCGCATCCCATAACGAGTCCGCAGCGTGATCATCGGCTTCATCGCCACACGCTGCCCCGCGGCCAGCTCCATTCGCCAGCGTTGCGCGAGCGTCGCGAGCAGGAGCGTTCCCTCCGTCCACGCGAACTGGTCGCCGATGCACATCCGCGTGCCGCCGCCGAAGGGGAAATACGAGAACTTCGGTCGCGTCGCCTGCGCCTCCGGCGTCCAGCGCTCCGGATCGAAGCGCTCAGGGTCGGGGAACCACCGCGCGTCGCGCTGCGTGACCAGCGGGCTCACGACGACGAGCGCGCCGCGGGGAATCACGACGCCGGCCACTTCGTAATCCTCGAGCGCGCGCCGGCCGATGGCATAGGCCGGTGGATACAGTCGCATCGATTCGCTGAGCACCATCCGCGTGTAGACAAGCGCCCCGAGATCGTCGGCGGTCGCTCGGCGATCGCCGAGCACGCGATCCACTTCCTCATGGAGTCGCGCTTCCGCCTCGCGGTGCTGGGACAGCAGATACCACGTCCACGTCAGCGCGTTCGCCGTCGTCTCGTGCCCAGCGAGAAAGAGCGTCATCGCCTCGTCCCGGAGCTGCGTGTCCGTCATGCGTCCGCCGTCTCCCTCGGCATCCCGCGCGATGAGCATCATCGACAGCACATCCTCGCGCTCCACGCCGCGCGCCCGCTCGGCCCGCCGGTCCGCGATGAGGCGATAGATCGTCTCGTCCAGCCGGCCGCGCGCGCGCGCGAAACGGCGAGTGTGCGGGAACGGAAGCCGGTCGAGGAGCTGCATCCCCGGAATGAAGACGGTCTGGAAGAGCTCCAGCGCTTCGGTGAGGGCACCGCCGATCTCATCGGCTTCCGCATCGACGTCGGCGTCGAAGAGCGTGCGCGCGACAATGGCGAGGGTGAGGGCCATCATCTCGCGGTCCATGTCGACGACGTGCCCGTCCCGCCATCGCTCTCGCGTGATCCACGCGCGGTCGACCATCTCGCGTGCGTATGCCGCGATGCGCTGGCGGTGAAACGCCGGCTGCACGAGGCGGCGCTGCCGCAGGTGAAAGTCGCCTTCGCTCGTCAGGAGCCCTTCGCCGAGGAGAATTTTCGCGCGCTGAAGGACGTGACCCTTCATGAACGAGCGCTGGTGTGTGACGAGCACGTCGCGCACGTGATCGGGGTGCGCGAGGAGATGCACGTGGAGATTCCCGACCCAGGCGTGGGCGATATCCCCCTGATCTCGCTGGAGACCGAGGAGGAAGGAGGCGAGGTCCCTGCGCGCTCGAAAGATGTTGGCGAGGCCAGCGGTGAGCCGCATGGCGAGATGTACTTCGGGCCAGGGGCCAAGGGCCAAGGGCCAAGGGGAGGGTGAAGGGTCTATGGTGACTCCGTTAACCCTTGACCCTCCCCATGGCCCTTGGCCCTTGGCCCCTGGCCCGCTAGACTCGGGGTACCAACTCTCCCTACCCACCATGGCTTCTCGCGCGCGCGTATTCGGACTTCTCGTCGGCTGGCTCATCGTGATCGGTCTCTTCGTGGCCGCCTTGATCTTCTACGGCGGCACCAAGCTCTCTCAGCCGCATCGGCTGACGGGCTTCCCGCACATGCCACTGTACGGCGCGATCACATGGTGGTTCTTCCTGGCGATCCCGATGATTGGCCTCACGTAC
>DASRHU010000244.1:0-9051 GCA_035650335.1 Gemmatimonadaceae bacterium
GAGCTCGCTGACGGTGATGAACTCGTTCACGTGAACGGTCTTGCGCTCGCGCTCGGCGGCCGCCGCCCGCATGGCCTCCATCTCCTCGCGCGACGTCCCGTCCTCGCGCTGGCGCGGCCCGCCACGGCGGGCGTGCGCTCCCCGCAACGCGCTCATCGTCTTGCTGATGTTCGCCGCCACTGCTTCCTGATCGACGGCGCCACGCTTTCCTTTCTTGCGCTTCGCGCCCTTCTTGTCGTCGCGCCGGGCGGGCGCGGTGCCCGCGCCGGGCGCGGCCGATGCGATTGGACGCGGCGTCGTGTAGGGCGTACCGGTCGCGACCGGTTTCGGCCGCGGGGGACCGGGAACGACCGGACGCGGTCTCGACCAGTCGGAGACCGGCGTCGGACGGGGTCCGGATGGGGTGGCCGCGGGAGTGGCCGGCATGCTCGCCGCCGGACGCTCGACCGCCGGGCGCTCAACGGGCGCCTCGGGCTCGGCGCGGTGCACGCGCTCGCGCTCGCGAGGCTCGATCGCCGGCGTCCGCTCCGTGGGCAGCTCACGAAAGGGCTCCGGCCGGCGCTCGTCAGGCAGCGGCTCCGGAATGAACGGCTCGAGCTCGACGCCGGTGGCTTCGGCCTCCGCGGCGTCCGCTTCCGCCTGCGCATCGGCGGCGGCCTGCGCTTCCGCGGCTGCCGCGACGTCCGCTGCCTTCCGGCGGCGCCGCTTCGGTGCCCCCGCGTCGGTGGCTTCGGGCGCGGGAGGTGGCGGCGGGGGAGCCGCAACCGCCCCGCGGCGGCGCCGAGTGGCGGTTGCCGTCGCTGGTTTCTCCTGGCGTGCGCGCTTCTCGCGCTCCCAGCGCGCACGCAGTCGCGCCACCTGATCGTCGGTCAGCTGACTCAGATGGCTCCGCACGGGCACATCCATCTGACGAAGCAGGCTCATCAGCTCGTCACTGGATACGCCGAATTCCCCAGCCAGGTCGTGCACACGCAACTTGATCAAACGCCTCCTCCTGTCGGGCTCGTCGGAGCCCCATCCACGATCGCGACGATCCCGCGCGCGAGATTGCGATCGAGTACGCCAACCGCCGCCGTCGATTCACGTCCAACGGCCGTCCCGAGCTGCGTGGCCGTCGGTCCTTCAATAATACGCACCCGTTTCGCCTCGAGCAGAGGCTTCACCTTCGCGATACTATGCCTCGACGCATCGGGCGCAACCACCGCGAGCGTCAGTTTCCCACGCCTGGCGGCATCACGAACCTGCTCGACGCCAACCACTGCTCCACCACCGCGCACCCCCAGCCCGAGCAGGCCGAGCATTCGACGCGCGACCTCGTCGTGCACTAGACCGTCGTGCCCTCGTCAGGCTGCGAGGCCGATTGCGTCTCTTCCGCGCCTTCCTCGGTCAGCTCATCCAGCATTGCCATGATGCGATCGGCTTCCTCGGGGGCGATGCCCGGCAACCGCAGGAAGTCCTCACGCTCGAGATCGATGATGTCGTTGAGCGTGCGATAACCAGCGTCTTCCAGCACCGCGACCGTCGCCGGGCCAAGACCCTCGATCTCCGAAAGCTTGACGTCAGCCGACGTATCGACCTCTTCGGGCAGCGGCGCGAAGAGCGGCGTCTCGCCGCCGCGCTCCAGCCACTCGCGGCTCGAATACAGGTCGATCTTCCATGCGGTGAGCTCCGATGCCAGGCGGACGTTCTGCCCGTTCTTGCCGATCGCCAGTGAAAGCTGGTCCTCGTCGACGACGGCCTGAATCGTCTTCGCCGCCGGATCGCTGAAGACACGCGCGATCCGCGCGGGCGCCAGCGCCAGCTTGGCGAAGCGCTCCGGATCCGAGGACCACGGGACGATGTCGATGCGCTCGCCGCCGAGCTCGTTCACCACGGCTTGCACGCGCGATCCCTTGAGACCGACACACGCGCCCACCGGATCGATCGAGTCATCACGCGAGAACACCGCGATCTTCGTCCGGCTGCCGACCTCGCGAGCAACCGCCCGAATCTCCACGATCCCCTGCTGGATCTCCGGCACCTCGAGCTTGAAGAGCGCCTTCACGAACAACCCATCGGCGCGGCTCAGAATCAGCCGGGGTCCCTTCGGCGTCTCCTCGACGCGCTTGAGCACGGCTCGAATCGGCTCGCCCTGATGGAAATGCTCGCGATGGTTCTGCTCGCGATAGGGCATGATCGCTTCGGCCTCGCGGAACTTGTTCAGCATGATCACGAGCTTGCCACGCTCGATCTGCTGCACCTCGCCCGAGAGCAGGTCGCCGACGCGTCCGGCGAACTCATCGCGAATTCGCGTGCGCTCGCGCTCGCGTACCCGCTGGATGATGCGCTGCTTCGCGGCCTGCACGGCGTTCCGCCCGAACTGCGCGAAGTCGATCTCGTCCTCCATGACGTCGCCCGGCTCGAAGCTCTCGTCGTAGAAGCGCGCTTCCTCGAGGGAGATCTCGCGGCTCGGATCGGTCACGCCATCGACGACCGTGCGAAGCCGCACGATCTTGATCTCCCCGCTGCCCTCGTCGATATCGACCTCGGCCTGGACGGTCGGACCGTAGCTCTTGGCGAGCGCCGCGAAGATTCCATCGGACAACAGGCCATGCAGCTCGGCCTTGTCGAGCTGCTTCGTATTCGCGAGCTCGCGAATCGCGTTCAGGATGTCAGACGAGCTGACCATCGACCACTCCCTTGGACCTTACCAATGAAACGCGAGGCGTGCCTCGCGAACCTGTGCGAGCGGGAAGCGCTTCTCGAGCCCACGCGCATCACGCACGACGACGATTTCCCCTCCCGGCTCACCCTCCAGCGCAACGATTTCCACTTCTTCACGACCGCCGAGCGCCTCGCTCAGCACTTTCGCCTTGCGTCCCGCGAACCGCTGCCAGTCACGCGGCTTGAGTAACGGCCGCTCGACCCCGGGCGACGACACTTCGAGCACGTACCGATCACCGAATCTTCCATCGGCATCCAGCGTCGCTTCCAGCGCCCGCGATGCGCGTGCGCAGTCATCCACCGTCACCGGCTGCTCATCGCGGCGCTCCACGCGAACGTCGATCGTCGGCCTCGATCTCGAGCCCCCGCGCCTCACTTCGACGACGTCGAGCTCCATCTCGTCAAGTGTAGCCGCGACAAGAGGTTCCAGATCCTCGTTCACGTAAGATCGCAGGGTTACAGAAACAAAAAATGTGGGGGATCATCCCCACATTCAACTCGCCCACGCGCTGGCGAGACGTGGTGAATCTAGTCTCCCGTCGCGGGGGAGTCAAGTTTTGTTAGGTGGGATCCGCCCTTTCCTCGCCCGGCAACTGCAACTGCGAAAAGCTTGAAGCCGTTAGGGCTCGTTGCGCGCGAGTCAGCTCGACGCGTAGATCACCCCGATCTGGCGCCCCGTGTCCCCTGCCCGGTGCGAGAAGAAACGGTCGTTGTGACAGCGCGTGCACCACTGGCTCACCGAGATGTACCGCACGCCGAGGGCGCGGGCCTGGGCGGCGAGGATCGCGCGCAGGTCAACCGGGGTTGGCCTGTCGACGGATTTCCCGGTGAGTTGCGCATGGACCTCGGGGCTCACCTCGTAACACTTGCCGCAGATCGCCGGCCCGAGGTGGATTCGCAGCTCCGCGGCTGTGAAGGCGCGCTGCGTGAGCACAGTCACTCCGCGATCGAGGATCTTCGCCGCCGTTCCCCGCCATCCCGAATGAAGCAGCGCCGTTGCGCCCGAGGGGTGTGCGATGAACACGGGGACGCAGTCGGCGATCGAAACGGCGGCCGCCGTCCCGCGCTCCGGGGCGGCGTGGCCGTCCGCCTCGGCGACTCGCAGCCAGCCTTCCCAGTCGCTCCCGTGCACGATGATTCGCGCGCCGTGCACCTGGCGCGCCGTGGCGAAGCGCGGCGCGACCGGGTGAATCTCATCGACCAGGGAATACCAGCGCGTCATGACCTCGGACACCGGCTCCGGCCCGTTCATCCCGTACGTGCCGGCGGATCGCATCGTCGTGAACGCGTGGATGCCGAACGCCGCGAAGTCGTCGACGACTTCGCGCACCGGCTCAGCTGGCACGCCGCTCTTCGACCCGGGTGATATCGGCCCCTAGCGCGCGGAGCCGCTCATCGATGCGCTCGTACCCACGCTCGATCTGTCCGACGTTGTTGATCGTGCTGGTGCCGCGCGCGCACAGCGCGGCGAGGAGCATCGCCATGCCGGCGCGAATGTCGGGAGATTCCACCGTCGAGCCACGCAGTGAGGATGGACCGGCGACGAGCGCACGATGCGGGTCGCAGAGCACGATGCGCGCGCCCATGCCGATGAGCTTGTCCACGAAGAACAGTCGGGACTCGAACATCTTCTCGTGCATCAGGATGAGTCCCTTGCACTGCGTGGCGGTGACGATCGCGATCGACATCACGTCGGCGGGAAAGGCCGGCCAGGGCTGATCCTCGAGCTTCGGCACGTGGCCGCCGAGGTCGCTTCGAATCTCCTTGTCCTGATCCTTCGGGACGATGAGATCGGGGCCTTCCTCCTTGCACACGACACCGAGTCGCTCGAATCCCATCCGGATCGAGCGCAGGTGCTCGAGCCCCGCGTCCTTGATGCGGATTTCCGAGCACGTGACTGCCGCCAGGCCGATGAAGGAGCCCACTTCGATGTGGTCGGGCCCGATCGTGTGCGTCCCGCCGCGCACGGCGTGTCCGCCATGAATGGTGAGCGTGTTGGTGCCGATGCCTTCGATGTGCGCGCCGAGCGCGGTGAGGAAGTGCGCGAGGTCCTGCACGTGCGGTTCGCTGGCCGCGTTGCGAAGGATCGTCGTTCCGCTGGCGGCGACGGCGGCGGTGAGCGCGTTCTCGGTGGCGGTGACGCTGGGCTCATCGAGGAAGACGTCCGCGCCTGTGAGCTTGCGCGCGCGCAGCTGAAAGTTGGCGCCCACCTCGAACGTTGCCCCGAGCTGCTCGAGCGCGAGGAAATGCGTATCCACACGTCGCCGGCCGATGACGTCACCGCCCGGCGGCGGAAGGGTGACTTCGCCACAGCGAGCGAGCATTGGGCCGGCGAGCAGGATCGACGCGCGGATCTTGGCGCAGAGCGCCGGATCGAGCGCCGATGGGCGAAGCGTCCGGGCGTGGATCTCGAGCGAGTTGCGATCGCGCCAGTCGGCCCGCACATCGAGCGACCGCACGAGATCCACGAGCGTCTCGACGTCGCGGATCCGCGGGACGTTGTGCAGCGTGACCGGCTGATCTGTGATCAGGGCCGCACAAATGATCGGCAGGGCGGCGTTCTTGTTGCCCGACGGGCGGATCGTCCCCTTGAGCGGGCGTTCACCCTCGACGACGAACTGGACAGCGGCCATCGCGATGCTCTCGTGGTGAAAACGTGAATCGGCGCGTAGAATGACGAGCGTCGCGCGAACAAGTCAATGGCTGATCTTGCTTGACACTGACGGATGCGGCCGGTACGATGCCGCGCTGCGGGTGCGAACATGACTCAACGTGCCGGTGCTCTCCCCCATGCAGCTGCTCGTCGCCGTCATCAATCATGAAGAGAAGGTCGACGACGTGCTGGCCGGCTTCGTGGAGCTGGGGATTACCGGCGCGACGGTGATCAGCACGGAGGGCATGGGCCACGTGCTGAGTCACGATGTCCCGATATTCGCCGGCGTCCGGGCGCTCTCCCAGCGGTCGCGCCCGACGAATCAGACCGTCTTCAGCGTGATCGATGATGCACTCGTGGACGCCGCCATCGCGCTCATCCAGGATGTCTGCGGCGACCTCGACTCGCCGGGCGCCGGGATCGTCTTCACCATCCCGGTTGCGCGTGTTGTCGGGTTGGCTTCGGAGCTCGAGGGCTAGGCGCATTCGAGGCCCGGGTCATGGCCCCGCGTTTGCACTCTCGAGGGGCGCGAGCGCGGCGCAACGATGGCCTCCTTTCCCACCGGGGATCGCATGAGCGTGTGGATCTCGCGCGACGCGTGGCTGCTTCTGCAACAGGCCGTCGTGGATACGCCGGTCGTGCGGATGGTGCAGACGGAGCGCGGCTGGTTCGAGACGGTGACCGGCATCGCGAGCGGGTTGATGACGCTCACCCTGCTCGCGCTGGCGATCGCGCTCGTGCCGGCGGCCTGGAACTTCCGCAAGAGTCACAAGAAGGTCAGTGCCCTCATGGATCGGGTGTACGGCGACATCAACCCCATCGTGAGGCACTTGAGCACGATCGCGGACAACGTCGACTACATCACGACATCCATTCGGGTCGATGTGCAGCAGGTGAATCAGACGATCGCCGCCGCGAACCAGCGGCTGAATCACGCGGTCGCGCTCGCCGAGCAGCGACTCAACGAGTTCAACGCGCTGATTCAGGTCGTGCAGCAGGAAGCCGAGGACACCTTCGTGTCCACCGCGTCGACGGTGCGCGGCGTGCGCGAGGGGGCCGCAACATTCCGCCGGCAGACGCTCGATGCGCATGCGCTGGCCGGAGCGGACACCATGGATGATGACGAGTTGCTCGAGGAGGACCTCGATGGAGACGACGGCACGAACCACGAATTCGACGACGACCCGCCCCGGGAATACGGCCGGGCGGCGCCGCGCATCCGTCCGCGCGAGGGACGAGGAGATCGCGCGTGACGAGTACGACCTGCTGACGGCCGCGCTGCTCGGCGCGCTCGTGGGAGCAGGGATGACGATGTTGTTTCGGCGGGGACCGCGGGGCTACCGCCCCATCGGTCCGATGATGCGCGTGACGGGACGGGGGCTGCGCACGGCCGGCATCGCCAGCGCGAAGGGCGCGAAATGGCTGGGCGAGCGCGGCGAGGAGCTGTGGGACCGCATCCCTCGCGACGAGATCGTTGGCCGCCTGGAAGGCTACCTCGATACCGCCCGCGAAGCGATCGACGACGCGGTGTCGCACGAGGTCAGCGACCTGCGCAAGGCGATTCGACGGCGGCGGCGCAAGCTGGGCCTGTAGCGGATCGTGTGGCGATCCCTGGCGGCGGCCGCGTTAGGTATTCTCGCGGTCGCCGCGCTGCCATCCGAGGCCTGGGCGTGGACGCCCGGGACACACATCTTCCTCGGCGAAGCCGTGCTGCGCGCGCTGGGGCACCTGCCCGGGGGCGTGGCCGAGCTGCTCTCGGCCTTTCCGTACGACTTCCTCTACGGGTCGATCGCCGCCGACACCAGCATCGCGAAGAAGTACGCGCCCGCCGGGCGGCACTGTCACTCGTGGAACGTGGGCTTCGAGATTCACGAACGCGCGAGCGACGAGCCGCTTCGCGCGTTCGCGCTCGGCTACCTGGCGCATCTCGCCGCCGATACCGTGGCGCACAACTACTTCGTGCCGCGGTATCTGGCGATCACCTCCACCTCCAGCGCGCTCGGCCACAGCTATTGGGAGAGCCGGTTCGAGACGCATCTTGGCGAGCGCTTCAGTCGGCGAGCGCGGGAGGTGATCCTGCTCGACCACGCCCGGTCGGACGAGCACCTCGATCGCATTCTCAGCCCGACGATCTTCAGCACGTCGACGAACCGCCGCATTTTTCGCGGGATGGTGTACGTCACCGACACCGAGTCGTGGCAGCGCATCTTCCAGCTCGCGGCCGAGCGGAGCCGGTGGGATCTCGCCGATCCCGATGTGGGACGGTATGTCGTCCGCTCGTTCGAGTACATCATGGACCTGCTGCGGCGCTTTCAGGCGGCCGAGGCGTTCGCGCTCGATCCCGCGGGCGATGAGCCGCTGCGCATGGCGAAGCGCGTGCGGCGGGACGCGCGGCGCAGCGGATCGGACATCCGCGTCAACGAGGAAGCGCTCAGGCATTTCGGCATGCCGGACACCACGCTCGCGATCGCCGCCTCCCTTCCCGAGCCGATCTACCCGGTCGAGCGTGACGTCAACAGCTGATTGACCTGCTTCGGGTCGGCGCGTCCCTTCGACTTTTTCATTACGGCCCCGACCAGTACACCGAGCAGTTTCCGCTCTCCCGCCAGAAAGCGACGCGTTTCCTCGGGGTGCTCCGCCATGACCTCGTCCACCCACACCGCGATCGCGTCGGCGTTGCCTTCCTGGAGCAGCCCCTCGCGGTCGGCGATCTGCGCCGGACGCTCACCGCTCTTGCGCATCTCGGCGAAGATCCGCTTCGCGGCCGTGTGGCTGACCTTGCCGTCACGAACCAGGTTGAGGAGATCGGCGAGATCGCCCGGCCTCACCGGGAACTCGCGCACGCTGATGCCGGCGGCGTTGACCGCCGCCAGCACCTCGCCTCGCACCCAGTTCGCGACCGCTTTCCCGTCACCGTGGGCGCGCGCCGCCTGCTCGTAGTAATCGGCCAGCGCGACCGATGACGTGAGGATCTCGATGTCCGCCGGCGGGAGCGCGTATTCCGTCGCGAACCGTCCCCGCCGCGCGGCCGGGAGCTCGGGAAGCGACCTCCGCTGCTCCTCGATCCATTCTTTCGAGAGCACGAGTGGCGGCAGGTCGGGCTCCGGGAAGTACCGGTAGTCGTGGCTCGCCTCCTTGGACCGCGCCGGCCTAACGACCCCCCGCGCGCCATCCCAGAGCATGGTCTGTTGCTCGACGCGACCGCCACGCTCCAGGACGTCGACCTGGCGCGCGAACTCGGCCTCGAGCGCGCGCTCGACGCCCGAAAACGAGTTCATGTTCTTCACCTCGGTCTTGGTGCCGAGCCTGGTCTCCCCGCGAAGGCGCGCCGAGACGTTGGCGTCCACCCGGAGGCTTCCCTCCTCCATGTTGACATCGCTGACCTCGGTGAACTCGAGGATCTGCTTCAGCGTACGGAGGTAGGCGCCGGCGTCCCGCGATGACCGCATGTCGGGTTCGCTCACGATCTCCACGAGCGGGACGCCGGCGCGGTTGAGATCGATCGCCGTCGCCGACGGATAGCGATCGTGGATCGACTTGCCGGCGTCCTCCTCGAGGTGCAGTCGCGTGATCCCGACGGTGATCGGCATCCCGTCCGCGGATTCGCCGATGGTGAGCGAGCCGTTGACGGCGAGCGGCCGATCGTACTGCGAGATCTGATATCCCTTCGGCAGGTCCGGATAGAAGTAGTTCTT
>DASRHU010000245.1:0-2646 GCA_035650335.1 Gemmatimonadaceae bacterium
TCCTCGCTTCCGTTCGGTTTTCGTCAGCGCGACCGACTCTCAGGACGGCCCGGCGGCGAGCCGTGTTGCCGGCTCCTATCTCAACGTCGAATGGCGGGTGTGGGAATCGACACGACCCAGGCGGTCGAGACGAGTGGCGCGGCGGACGGATCGGGATCTCAGCGACGGTCCCTTCTCGTACGGTTTCCGATATGTCGGACAATGTCCGACTTACTGGTGTCCGACAGAATCCGACGCTCGCGCCTAGGGCAGGGGACGTATACCTCGCCCCACGTCGGACAAAGTCCGTTGTGTCACGAAAGGTCTCGATGACGTCGTCACCTTCAGCGCACGCTAGGCGTCATGGCGCTGGTGAAGCCGGTCAACAATAGCGCTCCAGGTTCGCCTTGCAGCTTGAGTGGCGCAGTACGGGGCTGCCGCCGCCGCGACCTCGAGTACGCCCGGGCGACCACGGAGCCGTTTGGCCGCCTTCTTTCCAAGAGCGACAACAATCGCGTTCGGGAATAGATCGAGCTCATGATCGAGATAGTTGCTCCGACACGCGCGGGCGACTCGGGCGGGAATCGAACCGCACTCGATTCTCGCCGAGCATTTCACTGAATCGGTGATCCAGACGCGTCGAAGCTGCTCCGTGAATACCATTTGTCGGGCACAGGCGATGCACCGATGATCGCGATCCGTCTCGAGCGAATGTTCTCGCGACGCGGTGTGCTCGAGGGTGGCGTCGTGTTCGCGCGCCCGAAGCAGCAGTTTGGCGACACCACGACCTACGTCATCCCCGAGGTGCAGGCACAGCTCCAATTTGGTGTTGGACGCGTTGCGCCGTACCTCGGCGCTGGCCGTCCGCTTCTAGCGCTTTGGCCTTTGTGCGGGCAAAGCGCGTTAGACTCCCCGCTTTGACAACTCTCCTCCGGTCGCGACGCATCGGCTCCCATCAAATGCGGGCATTTTGAAGGGTGTCGCCTCGTCGACGTCAAAATCGAACGATCTGCATTCCTTCGCGCAGTTCGCGACGCATGCCTCGCCACTCCAGCACGCCTGCCAATCCCGGCGGCAGCGTGATCTGCGCGTGGAGACCCTGAGCACCGCGCCGCTCCAGTCGCACCTCGATGTCGCCCGATGGGTGCGGCACGCGTCCCTCCGCGCGCCGCAACGGCCCGAGCGCCGGTACGATGCTGACGGTCCCAAACCCCGGGCTCGACGGGCGAATGCCGAGCACCGTGGCGAGCAGACCGTAGTTGGGATGCGCTGCCCACGCATGGGTATCCGATCGGGTGGGCTCGGGATTCTCGGGCGTTGACGTTAGGCCAAGCGCGAGCATCGTCTGCCACGGAGCGAGCTGCTCGACATAACGGTCGGCCAATCCGGCCTCACGCAATGCCTCGAACAGGTAAAAAGCGAAGTAGTAAGACGCACGCGTCAGCGTCGTGTCGGTGAGCACGCGCTGCATGAGCGCCGCCTGTTCGTTCGACTGTAGCGCGTCGGTGAGGATCGCCAGGACGTTCGTTTGTTGGCTAAACGAGACCGTGTCCGGGGAGTCGCGGAACAGTCCCCGGGCGCCGTCCCACGCGCGGGCGCGCACGGACCGGATCACCGCCTCGGCGCGCGCACGATAGTCCACCGCCGCCCCGCGGATCCCGACTGCGTCCTCCATCTCGGCGGCCCGGCGCAGCGCGTATGCGTACAGCAAGCTGATCGTGGTGGAGTGCGCGTGGTCAGCGCCCGGAGGAACCCCGCGCGGCCACGGGCTCGTCCAGTCGATGTAGTTCCAGTGTGGCATGGGCCCGAGCATGCCGGTTGTGTCCACGTGGCGCTGGTACCAGTCGAGGATCCCGCGAATGCCCGCCAGCTGGTCGCGCACAAAGATGTCGTCGCGCCGGTGCATGAAGAAGTCGTGCACCGTGGCGACGTGGATGAGCGAGAAAGGCGGGATGATCTGGGTGAGCGCCGAGGGATAGCGGCTGGCGGTGAGTCCTTCGGGGATGCGCGACAGATCGAAATGCTCGATGGCCTGGCGGAGCAGCCGATCGTCGCCGGCGACGTACAGCGAGATGAGTCCCTGAATGCGCGTGTCGCCGACGTACTGGAGCTGCTCCCAGTAAGGGGTGTCCATGTACGTCTCGAAGGCGCCGATCCGCGCGCCGTTCCAGTTCATGCGCCACATGTCGGCGAGCCATGGCAGGTCGCTGGCGAACCGTGCGCGCTCGACGAAGGGATACGCGGTGAAGATGCCGTGGAGGTCGTGGACACGGAGCGGCTCGTCAGCCGTGGCCACGTCGAGCTGGATGTAGCGAAATGACCGCCAGTAGAGCGTCTGAAAGCGGCGGCGGGCGCCCCCGTCCGGGAGGAAGACGTCCCTGACGCCTCGGACCTCGCGCCCCGCGATCGCGTCGCGATGTCCCTTTCGTCCCTGCGCGTCGACGAGCGCTTCAGCGTACGTTAGGCGCATGCTGCCGCCGCGTCCTCCGCTCGTCTCGACCACCGGGTACGCGTTGGTGGTGTGCGACTGGTCGAGCAGGAGGGAGGCGCGCGTGTGCGGTGGGATTACAAGGTCGCCGGTGCCGCGGAGGAAGCCCTCGTGTAGCGTGACGCCCGTTGCACGTCGCACGCGGGCAAGGCGCTGAATCCGCTCCTCCATGGGCGGGA
>DASRHU010000246.1:0-11573 GCA_035650335.1 Gemmatimonadaceae bacterium
TGACGACGCTGCTCGCACGCCTCGATCGCGGCCCGGTCTCCGTTCGCGTGCAACGGCCTCGTGCAAGCGACAGCATCACGGTGTCGCTGAGCCGCGCCGTCGTCGCCGACCGCCTCCGGATCATGCTCTACTCGACGCGGCTGTCGCGACGCATTCCACTCGTGATCCACCGCGCGCACGAAGGTGATTGGACGCCGTTCGTCACCATCGCCTACGAGCTGAGCCGGGTCGTCTTCGATCAGCTGAACGTCGGCGCGCACCTGAGCGCCTCCTGCGCGGACGACCTCCGTGGCGACATCAATGCGCGCGGCTCGTTCCTCGGCGACTACCGCGCGCGGATGTATCGTCAGGCATGCGCGGCCTGGCCGCGGCCGAGCCTGCCATCGCGCGAGGGCACCGGACGTCCAGCTGCCGCGCCGGTGCTGCTCATCACCGGCGCGCTCGACCCCGTGACTCCCCCGTCCTTCGCCGAGGCCGTCGGGCGCACCCTGCCTAACGCAACGGTGCTCATCGTTCCGGGAATGGCGCACGCCGGCACGGACCGGTGCGTCGAGGGGGTGGTGGGGAGGTTCGTGGGTCGAGGCTCCATGGAAGGCGTGGACACATCCTGCGTGAAGGGGATCGCGGTGGGACCGTTCATCACGAGGTAGAACGGCAAAGATGTCAGAGGTCAGACGTCAGACGTCAGAAGTCAGAGAACACCAACGGGCAGCCAATGCCTGGCTGCTCGGGGTCTTCTCTGACTTCTGACGTCTGACGTCTGACCTCTGACATCTTTGCCGTCAGCCCTTCCCGCCTGGCCTCTCGTCAGCGTCGAGGCCATCTTTGCAGGGATGCCTCCTGTCGTTCCCCTCGCCCTCGCCCAGGTCAAACCCACCAAGGGCGACTACGCCGCGAACCTCACTCGGCTCGGCGAAATCTTCGCGCAGGTGCACGCGATGCGCCCGCGCCCCCAGGTGCTGCATCTCCCCGAGACGGCGCTCACCGGATACTTCGTGGAAGGGGGAGTGCGCGACCTCGCCGTCACCGCGGGCACGCTCGCGCGCGATCTTCAGGATACGTGGCTCGGCGCGACGAAGGGGCTCGCGAGCCTCGATGTGGTCGTCGGCTTTTACGAGGTCTTCCAGAACACGCTCTTCAATAGCGCGATGTACGTGACCGTCGGTCCCGAAGGACCGCATGTGAGGCACGTGCATCGCAAGGTGTTCCTGCCGACGTACGGGTTGTTCGACGAGGAGCGCTTCGTCGAGCGGGGCCACGAGTTCCACGCGTTCGACACCGCCTGGGGGCGCGCGGCTATTCTCGTTTGCGAAGACGCATGGCATTCGCTCTCGGGAACGCTCGCCGCGCTCGATGGCGCGCAGGTCATCTTCGTGTGCAGCGCCGCGCCCGCGCGCGGAGCCTGGCCTCGGGAGGACGCCGTTCCCGGCCCCGCCAGCGTCGCGCGCTGGGAGCGGCTCATCCGTGACATCGCCGAAGAGCACGGTGTCTTCGTGTCGCTCTCGAACCTCGCGGGCAGCGAAGGCGGAAAGATCTTCTCCGGCGCATCGCTGATCGCCGGCCCCAAGGGGGACATCCGCACCAGAGCGCCGCTCTGGGAGGAAGCGCTCGTCGTGCTCCCGCTCGATCTCGCCGATCTCACTCGCGCGCGCGCCGACATGCCGCTGCTCGCCGACCTGCGGACGGCGATGCCGCATCTCATGGAGAAGCTGGTGGCGCCCGACAATCGAGAGGCGCCGGCGCTCGTGTTCGATCCGCCAAGCGACAATGGCGACCACGCGATCGTGCACCCGGATGCCGAGCCGCCGGCGCACGGCCCGCTCCGCGTCGTGCAGGTGGCGCCGGTGGAGGGCGCCGGCGGACCGCCGCCGCTCGACATCGATGGTGAGCTCGCCGAGAAGTGGCTGGTGCACTTCATCCAGGAGGAAGTGCATCGCCGCGGCTTCGCGAAGGGCATCGTCGGCCTCTCCGGCGGCGTCGACTCCGCGGTCACCGCCTACCTCGCCACGCGCGCGCTCGGGCCGAAGAACGTGATTGGTGTGCGGCTGCCCTACCGGTCGTCGAGCAAGGAGAGTCTCGAGCACGCGCAGCTCGTCATCGATGCGCTCGGCATCGAGGGGCGGACGCTGGACATTTCTCCCGCGGTCGACGGCTATCTGGCCGCCGAACCCGATGCGTCGCCGGGCCGTCGCGGCAACGTGATGGCGCGCGTCCGCATGATCGCCCTCTTCGACCTGTCCGCCAAGCACCAGGCGATCCCGTTAGGCACGGGCAACAAAACCGAGCGGCTGTTCGGCTACTTCACCTGGCACGCCGACGATTCACCGCCCGTCAACCCGCTCGGCGATCTTTTCAAGACCCAGGTCTGGCAGCTCGCGCGGCACCTCGGCGTGCCGAAGGTGATCGTCGAGAAGCCGGCAACGGCCGACCTCGTGCACGGCCAGACGGACGAGGGCGACCTCGGGATCAGCTACCAGAAGGCGGACCGCATCCTCCAGTGGCTGCTGAGCGGCTACTCCCCCGCGGAGCTCGTGACACGCGGTTTCGACGAAGCCGAGGTGGAAGTCGTCAGGCAGCGCCTCGAGGGGACGCACTGGAAGCGGCGGTTGCCGACGGTGGCGATGGTGAGCCCGAATGCGATCGGGGAGTCGTATTTGAGGCCAGTGGACTATTAGGGGTCAGGAGTCAGGAGTCAGGGGTCAGGGGGTGTCAGGGAGTGGGTTGCAGGAGAGAACTGCACCAAGGGTAAGGTGCTGGGTCGTTCTCTCCTGTAACCCACACCCTGACACCCCCTGACTCCTGACTCCTGACTCCTGACCCCTAGGCAGCCAGGGCGAGACTGACGGCGCGCCGGGCTCCTCGCTTCAAGGCGCGATGCACCACTCTCGCGTATAGGAGAAAATTCATCCCGGCCAGCGGATACCGCACGAAGAAATCGTGCGGCAGCATGTCGCCCTTCAGCCGATTACACGGGCCACAGGCGGCGACGAGGTTCCCGTACGCGGTCATGCCTCCCCGCGCGCGCGGGTGCACGTGATCGATTGTCGCATGATCATGCTCGAGCCAGGCGCCGCAGTACACGCAGCGCCGGCCGCAGTCGCGCATTACGGCGCGCTTGAGCGCTCGCTTGAAATCGACGTGGCGAAGGTGGGAACGATGACGCCGCCGGAGAAGTCCGCGCGGCGCGCGGGGGAGGCAGATGCGATGAATGCCGTGCCGAGACATTGCACCTCGCCGAAAAGGACGACGCCCCGTGCCGGGTGAGGAACCCGAACGGGGCGGCGTGTAGTGGTGAGCGGAGCGCACCAGCGTGAGACGACGACGATTGGCCGACGATGAGGTGGGTCGGAAGAGGGTCGTCGATCGACGCTCATGAGCCTCCGGTCGTGGGGCGGCGGGTACCCTCTGGGCAGGGGGCGCCGCACGCCGTACGAATGTGATGCGGAACGTCGGGGCGCAAGAGTGCGCCGCGTCCGCCTTTCATATTTTCGACGGCCTCAGACCGAAAAAGGTCACGCGACCGCGGCCACCTCACGAGCCGCCGGCCGGGCACGCGTTGGGTCCCTCAGGGCCGCGATAATCCGCGCCGCCATCATGTCCAGCACCGTCCGGTCGGGCATGTCCGAGTCCGCGAACGGGAGACGGACGTCGAAGCCATCCCCCTGGCGCCTGGGAATGAGGTGAACGTGGAAATGAAAGACGTCCTGCCCGGCCGCCGATCCGCTCGAGACGATGACGTTCATGCCGTCGGCGCCGGAGACCTTTCGAATCGCCGGGGCGAGCTCCATTGCGACCTCGAACAGATGCGTCCCCAGGCGCTTTGGCAGATCCTGAAAGGACTCGAAGTGTTGCCGGGACACGACAAGAACGTGGCCCGCATTCACCGGTTGAATGTCCATGAACGCGATGGCTTCGGTGTCCTCGTAGCACACCGATACCTCGGCCGCGCCCTTGATGATGTCGCAGAAGATGCAGTGATTGGTCAGCGGCGTGGCCATACGAGCCCCCGAAGGCGAATGCGGAAAGCGGAATCCGGATTGCGTGTCAGATCATCGGCGCGGTCATTGTCCCCGCCCCGAAGGGTCTTATTCGCAATCCGCATTCCGCTTTCCGCATTCCAATAACTATCTTCGTTGACATGGCGACCCAAGCGAAAACGGAGCGTAAGGCCACCTCGGGGCTCAGCCGCGAGGCCCTCGTTGCGGCCTATCGCACGATCCACCTCTCCCGCCGGATCGACGACAAGGAGATCCAGCTCAAGCGACAGAACAAGATCTTCTTCCAGATTTCCGGCGCGGGTCACGAGGCGATTCTCACCGCCGCCGGCATGCTCACGAAGCCCGGTCACGACTGGTTCTACATGTACTACCGCGACCGCGCGCTCTGCCTCCAGCTCGGGATGACGCCGGCCGAAATGCTGTACTCCGCCGTCGGCGCCGCCGTCGATCCGAACTCGGGCGGCCGACAGATGCCGAGCCACTGGGGGAAGAAAGAGCTCAACATCGTCTCCACCTCCTCGCCCACGGGAACCCAGTTCCTTCAGGCCGTCGGCTCCGCGGAGGCGATCGTGCGCGCCAGGGCGATCGGTCTCACCGAAGGTTTCCAGAAGGACGAAATCGTGCTCGTCACCACCGGCGACGGCACCACCAGCGAGGGGGAGTTCTGGGAGTCGCTCAACACCGCCTGCAACCTCTCGCTCCCGATCGTCTATCTCGTCGAGGACAACGGATACGCGATCTCGGTTCCCGTCGAGGTGAACACGGCCGGCGGCTCGATCTCGAAGCTCGTCGCCGGGTTCCCGAATCTCTTCATTCAGGAAGTCGATGGATGTGACTTCATCGCTTCGTACGAGGTGATGAAGAAGGCGGTCGAGCACGCGCGCAAAGGCAAAGGACCGGCGTTCGTCCATGCGCGCGTCATTCGTCCATACTCGCACTCGCTGTCCGACGACGAAATTCTCTACAAGCCACCCGAGGAGCGCGAGGAGGAGGCGAAGCGCGATCCAGTGATCACGTTCCCGCGCTGGCTCGTCTCCGAAGGAATGGCCACCGAGGAGGAGCTGGAGCGCATTCGCGAGGAGGTTGACGCCGAGGTCCAGGCGGCGACCGACGACGCGCTGGCGCAGCCACAGCCCGGCGAAGACACCGTGTATTTCGCCGTCTACTCGCCCGACGTCGATCCGACCAGCGATGCGTTCGACACGGAGGATGATCCGCAATTCGCCGGCGAGCCGACGACGATGGTCGATCTGCTCAACGCGTGCATGAAGGATGAGATGCGTCGCGACGAGAAGATCGTGGTGTTCGGCGAAGACGTCGCCGACGTCTCGCGCGAGCAGCACATGGGCAAGGTCAAGGGCAAGGGCGGCGTCTTCAAGGTGACGTGGGGCCTTCAAAAGGAGTTCGGCGGGGCCCGCGTGTACAACTCGCCGCTGGCCGAGGCGAACATTGTCGGCCGCGCCATCGGGCTCGCCATGCGCGGATTCAAGCCCGTCGTCGAGATCCAGTTCTTCGATTACATCTGGCCGGCGTACATGCAGCTCCGCAACGAGCTGGCGACGATGCGGTGGCGCTCCAACAACGCGTTCTCCGCGCCCGTCGTCATTCGCACGACCTACGGCGGATACATCCGCGGCGCGATCTACCACTCGCAGACCGGCGCTTCGCTCTTCACGCATACGCCGGGCGTTCGTGTCGTCTGCCCGGCGACGGCGCTCGATGCCAACGGCCTGCTGCGCACGGCGATCCGGTGCGATGATCCGGTGCTCTTCCTCGAGCACAAGCACCTCTATCGCCAGACCTACAACAAGGCGCGCTATCCGGGGCCGAACTTCATGATTCCGTTCGGCAAGGCGAAGACGATCCGCGAGGGAACCGACATCACGGTCGTCACCTATGGCGCCACAGTGCAGCGCGCACTGGCCGCCGCCAATCAGGTGGCGGAGGCCGGCGGACCTGACGTCGAGGTGATCGACCTTCGGACCCTCTCTCCGTGGGATCGCGAAGCGGTGTTCACGTCCACGAAGAAGACCAATCGGGTGATCGTCGCCTACGAGGACGCGTTGTCGTGGGGTTATGGGGCCGAAATTGCCGCGGCCATCGCGCAGGAATGCTTTGCGTGGCTCGACGCGCCGGTAATGCGCATCGCGTCGACCGACACGTTCGTGGGGTATGCCCCATCGCTCGAAGACGCGATTCTCCCGCAGGTGGACGACTTCAAGCGCGCATTCCAGGAGATCGCCGCCTTCTGATCGCCGGCCCGGCATAACGATTCCCGTCGGCGCTTCGACGAGCCCGTGACCGGGACCGCGTGTGTCTGGCGACACGTTTCACCCCGCTTTACACTCCGTTGACGGCCCGACCCTTGCGCCTCGCCATCCCGCACCCTAGCGTCGCGGGTGGAGGTGGTTCCATGCGTCGTCGTCGCGGCACGACCCGGGTTGGCCTCGTTGCGGGCGCCTTCGCGCTCGCTGCCGCGGTGGCGCAGGCGCAGGACCCGACATCGCGTGGCAGTCTGTCCGGAGCGGTTCGAGATTCCTCCGGGGCGGGCATCGCCGGCGCCGAGATCCTCGTGGGCGGCACCGACCTCAGGGCCTTCACCGACGGGCAGGGGGAGTTTCGACTGACAAGCGTTCCCGCGGGCGCCTTCACCGTCAGCGTCCGCCGGCTCGGCTTTCTCCCGACGGCGACGAGCGTCGTCGTCGCGCCCAACACGCCAGCGCTGCTGTCGGTCGTCGTCGCGCCGCTCGCGCAGTCGCTCGCGACGGTCGTCGTGCGTGGCGACCGGCGCTCCCAGGACAAACGACTGGGCGGATTCTACATGCGCCGATCGCGCTCGTCAGGCGGGCACTTCATCACACGCGACCACATCGACCAGCGAAGGCCGTCCCAGACGTCCGATCTCTTCCGCACCGTTCCGGGTGCGCGGATCCTGTCTTCGGGATACACCAACCGGGTGCGGTTCCGCGGGATGCGATGCGCTCCGCTGGTCTGGATCGACGGCTTCCCCGCCACCGCCGCCGAGTTCGACCTCGACGCGATCGATCCCTACGTCATCGAGGCGATCGAGGTGTACCCGGGCGTCGCGTCGGTGCCCTCCGAGTTTCGATGGGTGCGAGGCGGTGGCGCGTGCGGGGCGATCGTCATCTGGACCGGCTTCGAGGAGCGCCGCCGCAAGGAGCGGATGGAGGCAACCGCGACCGCCGAGCTGACGAAGCAGGTGGAGGATCAAAGGCTGTTCACCGCCGACCAGGTGGACGTTGCCGCACGCACCGACGCCAGCTCGGCAGTCCGCCCGGCGTATCCCGACTCGCTCTACCGTGAGCGGATCACCGGTCAGGTTCTCGTGGAGTTCGTCGTGGACACGAGCGGCATGGTATCGATGGAAAGCGTCTCGGGGATCTCCTCCACGCACGCACTCTTCACCGATGCGGTGCGCCTGGCGCTCCGGGATGCGCGCTTTCATCCCGCCACGATCCGCGGGCGCAAGGTACGACAGCTCGTGCAGCTGCCGGTGAAGTTCGAGCTGCCGACGGAGACGAGCAAGAAGTGAATCCGGGGCGAGCGCGTGTGTGTAGCGCGCTGCCTCGACCGTTCGCTTACCTCGCCCCCTGATCGTGCGACACGGTGACGGTGACCGTCGTCGTCGCCGCATTCCCGGAGTCGTCCACGCATTCGACGGTGATCGTGTAGACGCGACCGTCGGCGTTTCCTGACCGTTCGGCACGGAGACTCACCGTGAGCGCCCCGGTGATTTCCCAGTCCGGAACGGTGTTTCCGTCTCCGCTGCCATTCACCGGCTCATCGCTCGTCACCGACACGATGCGGCACGTGGGCGTCGGATCGCACAGGTCGTGCACGTCCACCGTCACCTCGACCGGCACCATCTTGTGGTTAGGCGGCCACAGCTCCGACGGTGTCGCCGTTGCCGATCGAATCTCCGGGGGGGTGGTGTCCACGATCTGGATCACGACCTCATCGACCTGCACGCCGCCGAAGCCGTCATCCGCGATCACGCGAATGACGTGCGTTCCGAGGGGCAGGAGCACCGTGGGCTGCGCGCCCGTCGCCGTGCCGAATGGTCCCTGCCACTCGAACGAGAGCTGGTCGCCGTCGGGGTCGCGTGACGCCGTGCCATCGAGCTGGACGGAAGTGCCGTTGTGCCCGTTGCACTCCACGACGCGGTCGACGCCGGCGTTCGCCACCGGCCGCCGGTTGATGACCCACTGTCCTTCCTGCTTGATGTCGTTGTAGTTGACCCACACGTCGCCGCGCGATGCATCGGCGAGCCGCAGGCTGCCATTCATCCGCCCGTTGACCGGCGTCGAGAAGACGAAGCCCTCATCGCCGTATTCATCGAGGCATGCACGCCCTCCCCCACGCCACGGCCCTTCGCGGGTCGTCACACGCCACTCGGCGCCGAGCCGGTCCGCCTCCCAGTCTGCGGGATCCCGGCTCGTCTCCGATCGGGGTCGCGCGCACGCGTAGCGGTGAGATCCGGCGGGTGCGGCCGACGTCCACCGACCGTCGCTTCCATGCAGGAGCGCCGCGTCGCCAGCATCCCCACGATCACCGCTTCTCCAGCTCCACACCGCGTACGGCTGGCGCTCCTCGGCAGGCGCGCGCTGCAGCAGGTCTCCCCCTTCGGTGCACTTCGGGACCGTGGCGCAGCGCGCAAACGAGAGCAGGTCGAGGCTGATGAGCGGGAGATTGCAAGCGACCATGTCGACCACGTCGCTCGGCTCGACGTATCCCGTATTGACGAAGAGACCGGCCACGGTGCGGTCTTCCCCAACGACCCAGAACGTGTGGTCGTTGATGCCTAACGGCTGAAGACCCGCGCCGTCGTCATCCACCTTGCGCCCGCCGCAGCTGGTCACGACGCCGTTGGTACGAGTGACCTCGAAGTTCTTGACGAACCGGATATCCTGCCTGCCATCGATGTAGTTCGGATGGACCGTTCCGCGGAACGAGTCCGCGCCCAGGTCGATGGTGTCGCCGCGAGCGCCGACGATGACCTGCTTTCCCATGGCGAGCATCTCGCGGCGTGACGGCCACCTCGACCCGACCTTGTCGCCTGGCCGAAAAAGCCTGGCACCGAAGAACTCCCTCAGCGGGTCGGCAACGGCATCATATTGTCCCTCGGCGTACGCCTCGAGGTCGATCATGACGATTTCGTCGTCGTTCTCGCCCAGCCAGGCGGCGATTTCCTGGATGCCGTAGGCGAACCGCCGGTCCTCGGTACCACACAGGACGGCGTGGCACATGCGCACCGCATCTCTCCGCCAGTAGATGTCCAGCCAGAGAAAGCGGGACCCGAGGTCGAGCTGATCGCTGATCGACCAGACCTGGTTCGGGTCGAGGATGTAGCCGTCCGCCGCGTTGTTGTAGGCGTTGTGCGTCGACAGATGCATCACCCAGTTGATCGGCTCATCGATCGCGAGCGTCCGCTGGTTGCGAAGCGCCCACGCCACCCAGCCGTCCCGGAACTCCGCACCGGCAAGGTGGCGTGTGTCGTTCACGCAGCGGTCGTCGCTCGTGTTCAGCGGCGTGCCGTTGCGATCGAGGGCCAGGCCGGCATCGCACCGGGCTCCATCGTCCAGCGGCGCGCATGCCGCTCCGTTCTCGAAACCACATTCGGGAACGTTTGCGGTGGCGCTGAGCGACACGATCGAGGAATCGGTGGCGCCTGGCGCGAGGGCGGCGGTGGGATCGACGTGATCCGAGCACGCGGCAAGCGCAAACACGGCGCTCGCGACGGCGAACCGTCCGACAGCGGTGTGCATCGTTGCACCTCCACTTGGGATGACGCTTCGGCACGTCAGCGGCGGGGGGTGCCACAATACCACCGGCTGCGCGGTCCTGCAACCAACAGCGGTGTTCGGCGGCGAATGATCCGACGGTGTCTTTGCTTTCGGGCTTTGTGCGGCGACCGATGACTCGTTATGGCAACGGTCCGGCGTCGAGCTCGTTGAAGACCACTCGGCCTCCGACGACGGTCAACACGACCCGAGCATCCCGAATCGTCTCCGGCGGAATCCGCGTGAGATCGCGATCGATCATCACGAAGTCGGCCAGCTTTCCCCGTTCCAGGGATCCCTTCTCGTTCTCCGCGAACTCCGCGTGGGCCGCGCCCATCGTGTAGGCGCGAAGCGCTTCCTCCACCGAAATCTTCTGCTCGGGAACCCAGCCACCCGGCTGCTTTTCGTCGATCGTGCGACGGGTGACGGCTCCGTAGATCCCCTCGAGCGGAGTCGGTGGGGCAACGTACCAGTCACTGCCGAAGGCGAGCGGGGCGCGCGCATCGATCAGCGACCGGAACGCGTAAGTCGTGCGCGAACGCGTCGGACCGATCACCTTGTCGGCCCATCGTCCATCGTCGATGGCGTGGTAGGGCTGCATGCTCGGGATCACGCCCAGCGCGCCGAAGCGCGGGATGTCCGCGGGCGCAATGTGCTGTGCATGCTCGACGCGGAACCGCCGGTCTCGCTGGCCGTTTTCCTTCGCGACGCGCTCGAAGACGTTCAGGATCAGATTGATCGCCCGATCGCCAATGGCGTGCACCGCGACGTGAAGACCGGCTCGATCCGCCGCCGACACCCACGCGTACAGATCCTCCGGCGTATTCACGAGCAGCCCGCGGTCGTTCGGTGCATCGGTGAAAGGCTCGAAGAACGCCGCCGTGTGCGATCCGAGCGAGCCGTCGACGTACGCCTTCAGCGCGCCGCGTTTGAGCCACGTGTCGCCGCGCCCGCGCGCGGCCACGGTATCGCGAAGGCGTTGCCACGTCGGAAGGGGCACGGCGGCATAGATGCGCGTGCGAAGACGGCCGGCGTCGTGGGCGCGCTCGAACGCCGCGAGGTCGGCCCACGATCCCATGTTGTGCACCGACGTCACGCCCTGCTCGGCCACGAAGCGCATCGCCGCATCGAGCGCGCGGTCCATCTGCTCGTTCGTCGGCGGCGGGATGACGCGGCCGATGAGACCGGTCGCATTGTCCTTGAGGATGCCGGTGGGGTCGCCGTTCGCGTCGCGCACGATCGTCCCACCATCGACGTCGGCCGTCGCGCGGGTGACGCCAGCCGCTCGAAGCGCGGCGCTGTTGGCGAGCCCCATGTGGCCATCGAGCCGCTGCACCCACACCGGTGTGTTCGGAGTGATCGAGTCGATCCAGTCGCGGCGCGGCAGTTCCCCACCCCACAGCTCGTGATCCCAGTTGCCCTCGGTGATCCACGTTCCCGGCGGCGCCGTCTGCGCGAACGCCTTGATCCGCGCGATGAATTCCGCCGGCGTCTTCGCGTCGCGCAGCTGCACGGACGCGAGGCCGAATCCGCCATCGATAAAGTGGATGTGCGAGTCGATGAAGCCCGGCGTGACCATCATCCCCTTGGCGTCGATCACCGTGGCGCCGGCGCCGGCGAGCTTTCGGATTTCCGCGCTCGAGCCCACGGCGGCAATGCGATCGCCGGCGACGGCAATCGCATCGGCCCACGGCCGTCGCGAATCTCCAGTCCACGCGCGCGCGTTGACGACGGCAATCGTGACGGGAGCTTCAGTCACGGGCGCGCTGGCGCA
>DASRHU010000247.1:0-7833 GCA_035650335.1 Gemmatimonadaceae bacterium
GCGACTTGAAGCCGCTGCCCTGAATGGCCGAGTGATGGACGAAGCAGTCCTTCTGGCCGCCCTCCGGCGTGATAAAGCCGAAGCCCTTCGCGTCATTGAACCACTTCACTGTTCCGGTCGAACGCATACGATACTCCTCTGAATGTTGGGTCGGGGTCCGGAAGATGTACCGTACGTGCCGACTCATCTGACTTCGTGGTCAAGGCCCCCACGATGGGCTTTTCCCGTCTCACCGGAGGTGAATCCGGCCGGGAAAACGAACGGGGCTTCGCGAGAGCGAGGCCCCGTCTTTTCCTCGACGCCGCGCCCAATTCGCGCGATCGCCACTAGCAGTGAACATAGCGGCTCGGCGAGGCGAAGTCAATGCGTGTGAGGGGGTTCGCCGCTATTCGCGCGTCGTGAGAGATGTCGGGCGCCACGCCCCGCTCACGCAGATGCTAATCACGGCGCCCTACGTACATTAGGCCTTGCTCACCACCCGAACGGATTGGACGACCATGACTTCGACGTCGCACGAGTTGATGGCCCCGGTGCGTGACCTCGACTGGACTCCGGCGCAGGCAGAGGAGCTCGGCGGCGAGGTCGTCGCCCTGTGGACAGAATACCTCTCGCGGTTGCGGGAGCGGCCCGTCGCGCACGCGAAATCGGCCGACGAGGTACGCGCCGCTGTGACTCGTGACATCCCTGACGAGCCGATGCCGGTCGCCGAGCTCATCGAGTACCTGAGGACGCTCGTCTTCGAGAACTCGACGTTGACCGGGCATCCAGGCTTCATGGCGTACATTAGTGGCGCCGGCACCGTACCCGGCGCCGCCGCCGATCTCATCGCCGCCGCCATCAATCAGAATGTCGGCGGATGGCGGCTCTCGCCGGGCGCCACCGAGATCGAGCTGCACCTCATGCGCTGGTTCGCCGCGCGACTCGGCCTCCCCGCGACCGCGGGCGGGTTCGTGACGTCCGGCGGCGCGATGGCGGCGCTGTTCGGACTCGCCGTGGCGCGCGACGTTCGTGCCGGATGGGACGTTCGCCAGAAGGGTATCGCGGCCGGCCCGCGGCTCACCGTGTACGCGTCCTCCGAGGTGCACACGGTGAACGCGCGCGCGTGCGACATTCTCGGGCTCGGCGCCGAGGCGCTGCGACTGCTTCCGGTGGACGGCGCACTGCGCATGCGCACGGACGCCCTGCGCGATGCGATCGCTCGTGACCGCGCGGCGGGTTTCCAGCCCCTCGCGGTCATCGCGACGGCTGGGACCGTTGCGACAGGCGCCATCGACCCCATGCATGACATCGCGGAGGTGTGCGATGAAGAGCGCCTCTGGCTTCACGTCGATGCCGCCTACGGCGGAATCGCCGCGCTGACGGACGAGCTGCACCCTCTTTTCTCGGGCATCGAGCGCGCGAATTCGGTCGCCCTCGACCCGCACAAGTGGCTGTACACGCCACACTCCGGCGGCGCGATCATCGTACGTGACCAACACGACCTCGCGCGCGCATTCGGTGTCGACCCGTCGTACGTGCACGAGGACAAGGAATACACGCGGCGTGGGCTCGACTTCTATGCGCATGCGCCGACCTTCTCGCGCGGCTTTCATGCGCTGAAGGTCTGGGTGTCTCTCCTCGCGCACGGGTGGGCCGCGTATCAGCGCCGCATCTCGCATGATGTCGCGCTCGCGCGCTACCTGTTCGACCGTGCCGCCGAGCACGATGAGCTCGAGACGGTCGGGCCGCCGCCCGAGCTCTCCATTGCGTGCTTCCGCTACGTGCCTCCGGAGCTTCGAGGCGACCGCGGCGCCGAGCCGTATCTGAACGCACTCAACGAGCGCCTGATGGCGGAGCTTCAGCTCGGCGGTCGCGTCTTCCCGTCGAACGCGGTGATCGAGGGTCGGTTCGCCATTCGGGCGTGCATCGTGAACTTCCGAACGGAGGTGGCGGACCTGAACGAGCTGGTGGCCGAGGCCGTGGAGAAGGGGCGACGCGTGCACGCCGACCGGGCGGGCCCTTGATATAGGGGGAGGGGGTATATTATTCTCCGGAGTCGAGGTCACCGGAGGCCCACGTGGAATCGGTTCACCTGAAGATCAAAGGCATGTCCTGCGGCCATTGCGTCGCCCGCGTCTCGAAAACCCTCGCGGCCGTGGAAGGGCTCGAAGTCGACACGGTCGGCATCGGCTCCGCCAACGTCCGATTCGATCCGGCGCGACGGTCCGTCGAGGACATTCTCGAGGCGGTGCGTGACGCGGGGTACGAGCCCTCCGTCGCCGCCTAACGGGGCCGGCATTCGATGAGCACGACCGCGGAGCGGCCGGCGCGTCCGGCGGTTCGGGTCACCATCCCTGTTGGCGGCATGACGTGCGCCGCCTGCCAGGCGAGCGTGCAGCGCGCGCTGTCGAAGGAGCCGGGCGTCGTCGACGCCGCCGTCAATCTCATGACGGAGAGCGCCGCTGTGACGTTCGACCCCGGTGTCACCAGCCCCGGGGCGCTCGTCAGCGCGATCGAGCGAACCGGGTACGAAGCGCGGCTTCCCGCGTCCGACCAGAACGCGATCGCCGAGCAGGACGCGCGCGACGCGGCGCAGGCGATCGAATATCGCACGCTACGGCGCCGGGCGATCGTGAGCGGCATCATTGGCATCGTCGCCATGGTGGTGTCGATGCCGCTCATGGCCGCGTCGCCGCACGGGCATGCGGCCAGCGACCCGTTCACGCAATGGATCATGCGAGCGCTCATGCCGCCCCTTCGCGGGGCCGCGCCCTGGCTCTTCGCCATTGATCCGCGCGTGCTGTCGTGGACGCTGCTCGCGGTGACCGTCTTCGTGATGACGTGGGCCGGACGCCAGTTCTACGTCCGCGGATGGGCGGGGCTTCGTCGTCGGTCGCCCGACATGAACACGCTCATCGCCATCGGAACGGGCGCCGCGTTCCTCTATTCGGTGATCGCGACCGCGGCGCCCGGTCTCTTCCTCCGACACGGGATGGCGCCCGACGTCTACTATGAGGCGGTCATCATCATCATCGCCTTCATCCTTGCCGGGAACGCCATGGAGGCACGGGCGAAGCGCAACACCAGCTCAGCGCTCCGCGCCCTGGCGAATCTACGGCCGAAGAACGCGCGCCTCGAGCGTGCGGGAGGCGACGCCGACGTCCCGATCGAGCAGGTGCGGCGTGGCGACATCGTGATCGTGCGTCCCGGCGAGCGCATTCCCGTCGATGGCGAAGTGGTCAGCGGTGAAAGCGCCGTCGATGAGTCGATGCTCACCGGCGAATGGATGGCCGTCCCAAAGGCGGCGGGAGCCCTGGTGACCGGTGGGACCATCAATCGTACCGGAACGTTCCGCTACCGCGCCACGACGCTCGGTGACGACAGCGTGCTCGCGCGAATCGTTCGCGTGATGCGCGATGCGCAGTCGTCGCGCGCCCCCATTCAGGCGCTCGCCGACCGGATCAGCGCCATCTTCGTCCCGACCGTTTTGACGATCGCCGCCGCGACGTTCGTGATCTGGCTCGTCCTCGGCGGTGAGGGTGCGCTGACTCGCGCGCTCGCTGCGTCGGTCGCGGTGCTGATCATCGCCTGCCCGTGCGCCATGGGGCTCGCCGTCCCCACCGCTGTCATGGTGGCCACGGGGCGCGGCGCTCAGCTCGGCGTGCTCATCAAGGGCGGAGAGGCGCTCCAGCGCGCCGGCGATGTCACGCTCGTCGCGCTCGACAAGACGGGGACGGTGACCGAGGGGCGTCCCACGGTGACCGACGTCATCGCGCTACCCGACGGGCCCGTGCGTGACGGGGAGCTCCTTCAGCTCGCGGCGTCGCTCGAATCGGTGAGCGAGCATCCGCTCGCGGAAGCCATCGTCAGGCACGCGCGGGAGCGCGGGGTGCCGGTGGAGGCGCCGAACGAGTTCACGGCGTATCCCGGTCGCGGTGTGCGCGCGACGGCCATGGGGCGGACGGTCGCCATCGGCAACACCGCGCTCATGACCGAGCTCGGCATCGACGTCACCCGGCTCGACGGACAGCTCGACGCCGTCGCGAGCGCGGGGAAGACGCCGGTCATGCTCGCCGTCGACGGACGGCTCGCCGGCTTGCTCGCGATCGCCGATCCGATCCGCTCGACGGCCGCGGAGACGGTGAAGGCGCTGCGCCGGCGTGGTCTCGGTGTCGCGCTCATCACCGGCGATCACGAACGCACCGCGCTCGCCATCGCTCGTCAGGCAGGGATCGACCACGTGGTCGCCGGCGTATCGCCGGAGGGCAAGGTCGCGGAGATCGAACGGCTGCGCGCCGCCGGGAACGTCGTCGCGATGGTTGGCGACGGGATCAACGACGCGCCGGCGCTCGCCAGCGCCGATGTCGGCATCGCGATCGGCACCGGTACCGACGTCGCGATCGAGGCGGCCGACGTCGCCCTCATGCGTGGAGACCCGCGCGGCATCGTGGATGCCATCGACCTGTCGCGGCGGACGATGCGCACCATGCGACAGAATCTCTTCTGGGCGTTCGTCTACAACGTGATTGGCATTCCCATCGCCGCCGGTGCGCTCTACCCGGCCTTCGGCATCCTGCTCAATCCGGTCTTCGCCAGCGCGGCAATGGCGTTCAGCTCCGTGAGCGTGGTGACGAACTCGCTTCGGCTTCGCGTCTAGCCGCGCTTCGTTCCGCGCACGTCGATGCTGGGCGAGAGCCGTGGCGCCACTGCACGCGCGGCGAGGGTCGGCGCGACCAGCCCGAGGTCGAGCAGCTTCACGAACGGGTTGCTCATGATCCCGTGCCGGCGTGAAGCGCGGAACAGCCGCTTGACGGCGCTGTTCGCCTCGATCGTGATCGAGTCGAGAACCGGAATCTCGACTCGCACGTCGTGGAACCCGGCCTTCTCCAGCATCCGCGTGAGCGAGCGCCCGGAGAAGAAGTTCAGATGCGTGGGATCCTCGAGATTCCACCACGCGTCGCGGAAGATCTCGAGCCCCATCGACTCGGCGTTCGGCGTCACGAAATAGAAGCGCCCACCTGGCGCCAGCGACACCGCCAGCTTGTCGAAGACGCGCTGCGGGTCGTCGAGATGCTCGATTACGTGAATACCGTACACGAGATCAAAGTGGTCGCGCGGCAGGTCGATATGCTCGGCCCGGCCGAAGTGCAGCGTCGCTCGTTCGCGCACGACGGGATCGATGTCCACGTCGAGCATGCCCGCCTCGATTCCGTGGACCTCATGCCCGGCCTCGAGGAATTGGCGCGCCATGAGACCGCGTCCAAACCCGAGCTCGAGGATGCGCGCGCGTTTTCCTGTGGGCAGGAGCGGGCGCATGCGCTGCATCGTGAGCGCAATGCGGACCTTGTCGAATGTGGCGCTTCCACCCCATGCGTGCCCGCGCACCGGCCCGCTCGAGTACCGGAGGTCGCGGACGATGTGACCGCAGCGGGGGCAGCGGGCGAGGAGTGTGTTGTCGCCGAGGTCCCACCACCCGGTGCGGGCGTCGCACGCGGGGCAGGTGGGTGCCTCGGAGGGCCGGGACGGTTGCGTCACGCTACTGGGATGGAGGCGGGGTCGCGACGAGCCAGGCGGTCATGAGGAGCACGATGAAGCCTAACAGGAGCTCGGTCGTCGCCGTTCGGCGGAGCGTGCCGATCCGGTCGTCATCGAGCTTGGGCTTGAGGCGCAGCCAGTTGTACGCGCCGGCGGCGAGCACGAGGGTGAGCGCGCCAAGCTTGAAGAGGAGCACGCGCCCGTAGTCGGATTCGATGAGCGCGCTCCACGAGCCGAGCCGAAGTGTGGCGGCGACGACGCCTGTCACGGCCAGTGTCGCCGCAAAGGTGAGCGCCATCGGTGAAAAGACCTCCAGCATCCCTCGCACGGCCGCGCGGCGGCCTAACGGGGCGAGGGCGGCGACCGTCGGCAGTCCCGCCACGACGACGGCGAGCAGGGCTCCAAGCCACCCGGCGGCCGCGATGATGTGTATCGTATCGCTGAAGACCGCCACGACGGTCCACCGCCCCGACGCCGCCGCGTGTCCCGAGAGCGAGCTGGCGAGGGCGAGTCCGACGCCGCCGAAGGCGGCAATCCGCCACGCCGCATGTCGTGGGCGCCGGAGGGCAAGCACGAGCGCGGTGATCGATGCCGCCGCGAGGAAGAACCCCGCGCCCCAGGGAGTGCGCCCGACCTCCGCGACAAACCGGCCATCCGGCGCAGCGCCCGTGACCGCGTACGACTGCGCAACCAGGCGTCCGAGGAGTAACGGCACGAGCGCGGCGGCCGCGATGAGCGCGGCGCGTGCCGCGCGATGCCACGCATCGCCGACGAAGCTGTCAGGGAGATCGGGAACGCGATGATGAGCCGCCGGCACGACGATCAGTGAGAAGACGATCGCGCCGAGGACGGTGAGGATCGCGGTGAACGTCAGGAGGCGGATGACCGCGTACGGCCAGGAATCGGTGCCGAACGCGGCCGGCTCCGGCGTCTGCTCGAGGGGCACGGTGGTGTCGATGGCCACCGGCGGCAAAACGGCCGAGGCGGCCGAGTCCATCGGGGAGGTCGCCAATCCGATGGCGTCGGTGCGGATGCGGAACGTCACGACGCCGCGCACCGGATGTCCATCCGCGCTCGTGATCTGCCATCTGATGCGGTATCGGCCGGCGCCGAGCGGCCCGTGTATGTCGGCGACGACGATCGAGGTGGAGTCGGAGGCGGCCACGCGAAGCGGCGAGAGCGCCACGACCTGTGAATCCGGCCCGATCAGCTCCACGCGCGTGAACGCGAGCTGTGGGGGCTCGGTGAAGGTGAGCCGGATCACCTGCGGGACGGTGCGAAGCACGGCGCCGTTCGCCGGCTCCGCCTTGCGGAGCACACCGTGCGCGTAGAGCACCGCTGGCAGAAGAAGTACGGACGCGGCCAGGGCCAGCGCGCCGGTGCGTGCGGATCGCATGATTGATCTTATCGCGCGACGTCGTCGCGAGGTAGCGCGCCGGCACGTCTCGCTCGTGCGGGCACGCTTTCTGTAATACATGAGCGCGGACCACTCCGAGGAGACTCATGGGCGGGAGCAAGCCTAGTCAGTTCTGGCAAAAGGAGCCCGCGGCCACGGACCGCAAGTGGCGCGCGGAAGACGAAGGTGTGCTCGAGCGGGAGAAGCACGAGCTTACGGGGAGCGACGCGCAGGAACGCGAGATGATTCCTGGTCAGCAACGCAAACCGCAGAATCGTGCGGGGTCCGTGTCGAAAGGGAAGAAGAAACGCGCGGGGAAGCGAGGGAAGTCCGGGCGCTGATCCGCACGGGCGGAGGGCGCGCCGTCCCGCGCCCCCGCCACCCTTTCGGAACCATCCAGCCACGTTGCGCGTAATGCCGGCATGACCGGCACCACGCTCACCTGGCCGCGCACGTATTGGCGCCAGAGCCGTTCCCACCGGTACAGCCTTCTCTTCGCCGTTCCGCTCCTCGTTCTCTACGAGGTCATGGCGGCCGTTCTCGGTCGCGGGGAGCCGCAGGCCATCCGCAACGGCGCGGATGTCATGCTGAAGACGCTGTTCATCGCGCTGCTCGGCCCACGCGGGCCGCTGGTCTTCGGCGCGCTTCTCATCGGCGTTGCCGTCTGGCTCGTGGTGCGCGACATGCGCGCGCACGGGACGCGACTCTCCCCTCGCATCTTCGCCGGGATGACGGCGGAGTCCATCCTCCTCGCCCTCATCTTCGGCATTGTCGTCTCGTCGATCACCGCTCAGCTGCTGGCGCCGTTCGCCGCGCTCGTGCAACCGCCGATGCAGGAGCTGGACTTTCCCACGCAGCTGATGGTCTCCCTCGGCGCCGGGCTGTACGAGGAGCTGCTGTTTCGCGTGCTCCTCGTCGGGGCA
>DASRHU010000248.1:0-26357 GCA_035650335.1 Gemmatimonadaceae bacterium
TCGCGATCGGCATCCACCCATTCCTGGAGGAGCTGTCCCCCGCGATCGTACCACGACGCGCGCTCGGGCCGGCCGTCGCGATCGCGGTCGTTGTAGCGCACGCTGTACGAGCGGTCGCCGAGCCAGCGCTGCACATCATCGGTGCGACGCCCGCGCGACTGGAGCACCGCGGCGAGCATCTCCGGCCAGCTGCCCGGCCGACGCGAGTCGACGACGTCACACTCCCCGCGGCCGAGGATGCCGCACTCGGCATCGCGGCGACGATCGTCGTCATCGCGATCGCGCTTGCCCTTATCCTTCTTGCCCTTCTTGCCGCGGCGGTCGTCGTACCGATCGTCGTCGCGGCCATCCCTGCGATCGCCAAAGATGACGCGGCTCCCGGCGGGGCGCTCGCGCACCGCGGTCGCGCAGTCGGTTGGCTCGGGCTGCTGCCCCGGCGGCACTCCATCGATCCAGATGCGGCACATGCCCGGAGGCGGGCGATGGCCCGGCGGCACCCGCTCCGGCCCGCGATCGCGCGACTGCGCGGACGCGGGGAGCGCGATGCCGATGAGAAGGAGCGCGGCTGCAATGAATCGTGGCATTCGTATGACCTCAGTGAAGCGTCTGTTTCGACTCCGAACCGTCACGTTCAGGCAAGGCATCAACGGTGCCAGGTTGGACGTCGACTGGCGGTCGGGCAACACGTTGCAGCGAAAGGACATGGGTTTGTGCGCCCGGCGAGTGTGATGTGGGTTGTCCCACGTACAGGACGCCCGGAAAGGGACACCTCGGCCGTTGCCGCTCTCGTCGCCGATGCGTCCTCTAACGCAATGATCTTCAATCCCGCCGCAGCTCCCGGCGCCGTCACACCCTCCGACAAATCGGACGCGCAACGGTACGCGGCGCACCTCGTCGCCATTCGGCGGCTCGCGTCCCAGCTCGCGCATTCCGGTGCGCCTGACGAGCTCGCGCGCGTCCTGGTCGAGGAGCTCCACGGCACGCTCGGCCCTGCGTGGGTCGCTCTCTATCGCGCGGATCCCGCTGGATCCTTCTCTCGGCGCGCGATCGCCGGCGCTCCGGCCCCGCGCCTCCCCGCGACGATCTCTGGAGGGGATGCCGTTGCCTTACGGCGTCCGGCCCCGCCGCTCGATGAGCGTCCCAGCGAGGCGCTCGCCGTCTTCGGTGGCGCGGCCGCCGCGGTCCCGCTCGAGGACGCGGACACACGCCTGGGATGGCTGATCATGGGAGGCCGCCTCGATGGTAGTCCCTTCGATCGCCTCGATGGGGAGCTCGTCGCGCTCATGTGCGACATCGCCGCTCCGCGACTGGCCGCGGTGGAGTTCGATGCGCAGTTCGCGCGCGCCGCTCTCACCGATCAGTTGACCGGACTCGGCAATCGGCGCGCATTCAACGAACGCCTCGAGGAGGAGATCGCGCGCGCGAATCGCGGCAGCTCCCCAGTGTCCCTTCTGCTCGTGGACATCGACAGGTTCGGCGCCTTCAACGCGACGCATGGGCGGGACGCGGGCGATCGCGCCCTTGGCGCCGTCGCCATCGCCGTGCGCGCATCGGTGCGCCTGTCGGACTCGGCGTTTCGCTATGGCGGGGGGCAGCTGGCGCTGCTTCTCCCGGGAGCCGCAGCGCTCGGTGCGTTCGTGGCCGCCGAGCGCATTCGTGCGGCAGTCAGCGCTCTGGACGGAGAAGTTCCAGCGCCGCTGACGGTGAGCATCGGCATTGGATCGTTGCGCGAGGGCTCGCACGCGCCGATCTCGCTCGCATCACTCGCGCTCGTCCGCAAAGCGGACGAGGCGCTCCATCAGGCGAAGCAGAGCGGACGGAACAGAACCGTCATTGGCTGACGGTCTCGTCGCCAAACGAGATCCCGGTCGCGCGCGCCGTTTGCACGAGATCGTGTGATGGATCGACACGCTTCGTTTCCTTGAGCGCCTCCTTGATGGGAATCGAAACGATGTGCGGCGACTGGAGGGCCATCATCATTCCCCACTGCGCGTCGGCGATCGCGCGCACGGCCGCCCCACCGAACCGGGTCGCGAGCAGCCGATCATAGCCGGTGGGCGGACCGCCGCGCTGGAGATGTCCGAGGATGAGCGACCGCGTCTCCTTCCCCGTGAGCTCCTGGATCTGACCCGCGATCTTGTCGGCCAGCCCACCGACGCGTTTGGCCTGCCCGGGGAGCGATGCGCCAATCTGCGATTCGCCGCCGCCTAACGGCATCGCGCCCTCGGCGACCACCACGATCGAGAAATGACGGCCAGCCTTGTCGCGCGCCTGGATCTTCTCGGCGACGAGCTCGATGTCGTACGGAATCTCGGGAATGAGAATGACGTCCGCCGTCCCGGCGACGCCGGCATGCAGCGCGATGAAGCCCGCGTGACGCCCCATGACCTCCATCACGATCACCCGATCGTGACTCTCGGCAGTCGTGTGCAGCTTGTCGATCGCTTCCATCGCCGTGTTGACGGCGGTGTCGAATCCGAATGTCGTAATGGTGCCACTGACGTCGTTGTCGATCGTCTTCGGCACGCACACGATTCGCATCCCCTTCTCCACCAGCCGCTGCGCGATCGCCAGCGAGCCATCGCCGCCGATCGAGATCATCGCGTCGATGCCGAGCTGGCGCGCACGCTCGATCATCTCGTCGGAGCGGTCGATCTCCTCGTACGTCCCATCGTCGCGAACGATAGGGTAGTGAAAGGGATTTCCCCGATTGGTCGTACGCAGGATGGTTCCGCCGAGGTGCGCGATGCCGCGAACGGACTCGCGGGTAAGCGGTACCACTTCGTCCTCGCCGAGGAGCCCGGCGTAGCCTCGCTTGATACCGAGCACGTCCCACCCGCGGTTGACCGCGGAGAGCACAGCGGCGCGAATGACGGCATTCAGTCCGGGGGCGTCACCGCCTCCGGTCGAGATCGCAATGCGCATGCGTTACCGGGGAGGCGATGACAGGAGGCGGAGAATCTCTCCGGGCTTGGCGTGGCGTCCGAGCTTCGATTTCTCGAAAATCGCCTTGCCATCCCGAGTGACCTCGAAGCGTCCGCCGCTCGAAGGTATCAGCTCGATCTGGGCGTCCGGATATTTTCCACGAATCTCGGCCGCCAAACTGGAGGCCCGGGGCTCGTAGTTTCACAGCGTGCAGTACTCGATCGCGATGCGCATCGTCATCCCATCGAATGGTCAGTACGTCGAAAGGGCGATCAACAGGTGCCGGCCACCTGGAGCCAAGCTAGTGGACTGCTTTCGTAATTGGGATAGCAGACGGGCGAGCCGCAGATGAACGCAGAGGACGCAGAAACTGCAACGGCAGCCGCAACAGCGTTATCACGGATGCCACGGATCGCGAACGGCGAAACGGCACGGATTAACGGCAACCGCGAAATGCGTTGGGACCACCTGTCGGGTGAAGATCGCGCGGCTGTTGCAGTTCCAAAAGCTCCTGCAGTCGCGTGTCAGTGCCGTTTCGCAGCTCAAATTCGTAGAATCCGTAGCCAACGCTCCTGACGTTGCAGTTTCTGCGGTCCTCTGCGTCCATCTGCGGCCAGCAGTGCCCGCTACGCGAAACACAGGTCGCCAACCGAGCAGCCGCAGCGCCTTCAGGGCCCAGGAAGCGGCATCCCCGCCATGGAGGCGAGGCGCCGGAGCACGGTGTCCTGACGCGCCATCTGCTGGCGAAGCGAGTCCACTTGAGCCTGGAGGGTGGCCGTCTCCTCGCGCACGGCGGACAGCGCATCGCCCATCTCGATCAGTGTTTCCGCCAGCGTCGTGTCCCCGCTCGTCACGGGGCCGCTGCACGCTCCAAGGATGAACGCGACGACGAGAATGCGAGACGACGTCCGCATGCAGAGCTTCCTCCGGTCAACGTTCGAGACGACCAACGGCCTGATCGAGCGCGCGCTGTACGCGCGGCTCATCCTCGACGGCGCGACGCGCCCGCAACGCCGGGAGGCTCCTCGTCATGCCGATCCGACCCAACGCGCCCGCGACCGCCGCTCGAACGAACGAATCATCATCGGCGAGCAACGGCTCGAGCGCGACCGCGGCCGCGGTGTCAGTCGGCGTCGCATGGGCGACGAGCGCATTGATCGCGGCCACCCGACCCGGGCGCGCGCCCGTTGTGAGATGCTCGACAATCAGCATGCTCGACTCCGGCGAGCGAATGCGGCCCAGGGTCTCGAGCGCCGCGACACGGGCGATGTCCCGCCACTCCTCGCGGCGAAGCATCTCGCGCGCGACCTCGATGGCCGTGCTCGTATCGGCGGTGCCAAGCGCCCGCATCGCCGCGGCGCGCACCCACCAGGACTTGTCGCCCTGCGCGATCGATCGCAGCCGCGAGATCGCCTCGCGATCGCTCGCACGTGCGAGGGCAAGCGATCCCGCCTCGCGAACACGACTGTCCGCATCGCGCGTCGTGCGCAGTACCGCTGCTCTCGCGCTGTCGTCGGCGATCACGGACGCCAATGTCGCCGCCGCCCGCGCACGAATCGTCCAGACGGTGTCATCGACCGCCGCACGCGCGATCGCCTGCCGCGCGTCACGCTCCGCCTCCATTCGTGCGGCCAGCGCATCGATGGCCTCGAGCCGGCCCAGCGGGTCGTCGTCATGCTCGAGCTGGTATGTCAGCATCGCCGTTGGCCTCGGAAAATCGCTGACATCGAGCAGCCAGTCTCCGGCATCCCACCGAATCGATTGCGGTGGGGCCGGAACGGGAATCGCCACGGCGGTCGTCTCCGCGCGAACGGTCACCACCTGCCTGACGAGTCCGCTGTCGGTGAGCACCTCGACATCGACGTCGGCCTCGAACAGCCCGGTGAGCGAATCGCGCGGCTGGACCTGCACCGCCGTGAGGGAGATCTCGTTTCGCAGACTGTCGAACGACCAGCCCACGCGGAACGCGGGAACCCCGGCGCCGTACACCCATTGGGCGAAGAACCGTGACAGGTCGCGCCCCGACACGTCCTCGAGCGCGCGGCGGAAGTCGGCGCTCGTCACGCTCTGGTACGGGTGCGTCCGCAGATAGCGATTGATGCCGACACGCAGCGTGGAGTCGCCGAGGATTCGCTGAAGCATCCAGAGCACCGATGCTCCGCGCGGGTAGATGTGGCCGCTGAAATAGACTTCGGCGGGATCGGTCTCCCATCGCCCATAGACGAGGGGCCGGCGGTTGCGCCGGTCGGCCGCGATCGTTTGCTCGTGCGCGTCTCGCCGCGCCGTGGCGCTGGCCGCCGGTCCACGCAACCGCTCCAGAAACTGCGCCGACATGAACGTCGCGAATCCCTCGGAGAGCCACGCGTCGTCCCAGTGGCGCATCGTCACGTAGTCGCCGAACCACATGTGGGCGAGCTCGTGGGCAACGAGCCCGTCGGAGCTCGTACGGGGCTCGGCCCAGGCGGGATGCAGGATCGCGTCATCCGACATCGTGACGGCGGTGACGTTCTCCATTCCGCCGAAGACGAAGTCGGGCGTCACCACCTGGTCGTACTTCGACCAGGGATAATGAATCCCGGTCCACTGACTGAAGAACTGGATCGCGCGAGGCGTTCGCGCGAAGCCACGCCAGGTGGCCTCGATCGAATCGCGATACGACCAGTAGCCGAGGGCGACGTCGCGCCAGCGATCGCGCAGCACGATGTAATCGCCGGTGACCACGGACATGAGGTACGTGGATGCAGGCTGATCGAGCCGCCAATGCCACTCGACCTCGTCACTGGGAAGACGACGCGTGCCAACGAGGCGGCCGTTCGAGAGCGCGCGCTCCCGCGCAGGAACGCGGACGATCATCTCCCACGTCGTCTTGTCGTACAGGCGATCGACGGTGGGAATCCAGTACCGTGTGTCCTCCGCGAACCCCTGCGCCCACACGACGTGACGACGCTCGACGAAGTACGCGCCCCGCGTCGGACGCACGGCCTCGTAATCGACCGTCACCTCCGTCATCGTGTTGGCCGCGAGCGGCTCGGGGAGCGCGATGCGCAGGACCGCGCCCTCGTGCGTGAAGCCTAACGTCTGATCGCGCTGTGACACGCGCTTGATCTGCATATCGGCCGCATCGAGCGTGATCTCCCGCAGCCCGCCGCTGGCGGGCGTCGCGGCGATGCGAAGCGTGGTCGATCCGACGACTGCCCGGCGGCCCCAGTCGAAATGCAGACGCACGATCTGATGCCGAAGGTCCTGCGTCAGCTCAGGGACGACGGCCCTCAGCTCCCCCGGTGGCAGTGGACCCCAGGTGATGAGCGGAAGTGGCTTGAAGGTGGGCGCCACCGGCGCCGGTGGAGCGGGAGTGGAGGTGTCGACGGGCGGCGACTGCGTCACCGGAATGGGACGCGGCGGCGGGGGTGCACTCGCACACGCCGCAAGAAGGACGGCGACGAATGGAACGGATCGACGCATGCTCGAGCGGGTCGCGTTGAAACGCGCGCGTTCGCGCGCGACTGATGCGGCCCGCGGCGCGGGCCGGTGGTATATACCGCGCATCTCGAGCCAGGGGAATAATGCGACGAGGAGTGACGGCGATCGAGATGGCAGTGGTGCTCTCTCTGATCGCGACGATGGCGGGGATCATGGTGCCAACGTTCGGGCGCCTGCGAGACGGCATCTCGCTGCGCAATGCCTCAGCCGAGCTGATGGCCGCTCTTTCGCTCGCGCGTCACTCGGCCATCCTGCGCTCCGCGTACACGGGGATCATCATCGACCGCCCCGACGGTCACGTCACCGTTGTCTCCGCGGGCGATACGATTCTTCGCCGCGACCTCCAGGGCACCTACGGCGTCACGCTGTCATCGACGCGCGACTCCACCGCGTACTCTCCGCTCGGCCACGGCTTCGGCGCCGCGAACCTGAGCGCGGTGATCACGAAGGGCCGGGTTGCCGATACGATTTTCGTCTCGAGGGAGGGGCGCGTGAGGCGGTGAAGCCGAGGTCGTCGAGGTCGTCAAGGTAGTCGAGGTGATCAAGGTGACTTCAGTCGCGCCATGTTCACCCTCGACTGCCTTGACGACCTTGACGACCTCGATGACCTCGGCCGTCAGTCCGCCGCTACCGTCCCGAAGTCGTACCCCGGCACCGAAATGCGCGGAATCGGTGTGCCGAGCACGCGTTCGATGGTTCGGACCGTCGCGATCTCGTCGGGGGACATGAAGGTGAACGCGTCGCCCGTCGCGGTAGCCCGGCCGGTGCGACCGATGCGGTGGACGTAATCTTCGGGGCGCTGCGGCACGTCGTAGTTGATCACGTGCGAGATGCCGGCGATGTCGAGACCGCGTTGCGCGATGTCGGTGGCGACGAGCACGCGGATCTTTCCGTCCTTGAATGCCTCGAGCGCCTGCATCCGCTGTGACTGACTCTTGTCCGCGTGCATGGCCGTCGCTTCGACCCCGGCGCGCTGGAGGTGCCGCACGAGGCGGTCGGCGCCGTGCTTGGTGCGCGTGAACACGAGCACGGAGTCCATGTCGGGCTGCTTCAGCAGCTCCGCGAGCAGGGCGCTCTTCCGCTCTCGCGGAACCGGATACACGGCGTGCGCCACCGTGTCCACCGCCTGAGTACGAAGACCCACCTGCACGACCACCGGCTTCCGGAGGTACTTGCGCGCAAGCGCCTCGACTTCCGGCGGCATGGTCGCGCTGAACAGGAGCGTCTGCCGGTATGCGGGAATCTCGCGCACGATCTGGTTGATCTGCGGCGCGAAGCCCATGTCCAGCATGCGATCGGCTTCGTCGAGCACGAGCACTTCCAGGTCGTCGAAGACGAGGTTCTGGCGCTCGAGATGGTCGATCAGCCGGCCGGGCGTAGCGACGACGACATCGACCCCACGGCGAAGCGCAGTCTCCTGCGGACCGAGCGCGACTCCACCGAACACCTCTGCCACGCGCAAGCCGCTGTGGCGGCCGTACTTCTCGAAGCTCTCGCGTACCTGTGCCGCCAGCTCCCGCGTCGGCGCGAGAATGAGCGCGCGGAGGCGTCTTGGGCCGCCAAGGAGGCGCTGGATGATGGGAAGGGTGAATGCGGCCGTCTTGCCGGTACCTGTCTGGGCCAGGCCAATGAGGTCGCGCCCTTTCAGCGCGAGCGGGATGGCCTGCGCCTGAATGGGCGTCGGCTCCCGGTACCCCGCGTCGCGGATGGCGTCGATCAGCTCTGGCGCGAGGCCGAGTGATTCGAATGCGGAGGGTGTTTCAATTGTGTTTTGCATGTAACCTGTTGCGCCGGGTCCGCTCGACTCCGGGGTGCGTTCCCCGGGACCGGCGCGCCTTCAGCCGCGCCACGATGGCGCACGCCGAGGTGAAAATTTTCGGAAGGGACCGCGGGTTGTGCGGCTCTTCAGCGAGCCAATGTCCCGAGCGGCTGGAATCGGCTCCACGGCAACGTTTCGTACGTTCCGTGCATCAAATGTAAGTGCGACAAGGGTCTAGCGCCACGGCTGACGCGGTTCTAACGTCGAGAACGGCCGAAACCTGCCGGCTCGCATCCCGGTAGTGTCGTCGTACCGCGTCACTTCTGGAGGACGACGTGCATTTCGAAAACGTCATAACGCTGGAGCAGCAGAGTGCGGCCGAGGGCCAGGCGGCGGCGGCCGCTCAGGCGCGCGCTCGCGCGCAGGATGCGCAGCGACTGCAGGAAGAGGTGCAGCGCATTCAACAGGAAGCGCAGCGCATTCGGGAGGAGGCGCGGAGCCAGGTTCGCGTGCAGGTCGGAGGTGACGCTCGCCCTCAAGTGATTACCGTTCCTCCACCGCCATGGGAGCGACGCAACGAGATCCCTCCGCAGGCCGTGGACATCGTCACGATGTTCTTCATCACGGTGGTCATCATCATTGTCGGGCTCCCGATCGCGCGCGCGATCGGCCGATGGATCGACCGCCGCGGCATGCCGAGTCCGGTCAACGCCGAGCTCGCGGCTCAAATGAACCGCATCGAGCAGGCGGTGGACACGATGTCGGTGGAGGTGGAGCGAATTTCCGAAGCGCAGCGCTTCCAGGCGAAGCTGCTGACGGAGCGCGAGAAGGTGAGAGCGTAAGACCCTGGGGTCAGGAGTCAGGAGTCAGGGATCAGGGGGTGTCGGGGTATGGGTTAAAGGAGAGAACGACCAGGCACCTTGTCCCTGGTGCAGTTCCCTCCTTCACCCCGTACTCTGACACCCCCTGATCCCTGACTCCTGACTCCTGACCCCAGGGTCTTCGCTATTTCCAGACTCCGACTTCGCGCAACTGCGCCATCGACTGGCGCGGAATCGAGACCATGCCATCACACTCCGTGCAGACGTCGACCAGGACGTTCGGGACACGGAGCCGCGAACCGGTCAGATGCACGGTGCGGACTTCATAGCGGGTGCGCACGATTTTGCGACACGCGCGACACGAGCTGGACGAAACGTCCCCAGCCTGGAACAGCGATTTCACGGAGCACCTCTCTGCTAGTGGAGATCCGAACGAACCACTCTGCTGCTACCGTCCGTTCGACACTACGAGAGACGCCCGGAGTTGGTGTCGGCAACGCGAGTTGACGAAACCAATACAGTTACCAACAGAACACGGACGTTTTCGGGCCTAACGAGCACGGCGCGCGCGATCAAATGACGTTGATCTGCCGGCCCGCAAGCCTGCCGATGAGGCCCAAACGGAAGGTGACATCGCTCCACCGTTCGTCGCCGGTGTGCTGCGGCTCGAGCGGGAACGACGGCCACACGAGCGGATTCGTCGACCGCGGCATCGCGAGGCCCTTGTGCGGGTGCCAGACGCCGCCCCCGTCGCGATCATCGAGAAACCTGTCGTAGAGCTTCGCCCACCCTTCGTGCCGCCGCATGTACCCGAGGCGCGCTGCGATCTCGAGCCACGTCAGCGCCCATGGGACATCGGCATCGGCCGCGTTTCGGTGCGGCAGCGGGTCACCGAGGACGAGATGTGGCTGCGGGACGACCTTGTCGCCGAGCAGGCGCGCGGGCGCCTGCCGCGGTAGAGGCTCAGAAAGAAACTGAAAGAGGCGCTCCATCACGTCGTAGTGCTCGCTGCGGAAAAGCGGCATGTGGGCGAGCATCACGAGGGTATGAAACGAGGGCGGCGTCGCCTCCGGGGCGAGGACCTGCTGGTTGCCTGCGCGGACCCACGGTTTCTGGGCGAGCGGGGAACGAAGGTAGTTCGCGAGCCGATCGACGATCCGGCGCGCCGCGCCCCGCAGGCGCGGGTCGGACTCGTAGCCGGCCTGAGCAAGCGCGGAGGCGGCTGCTTCCCGCAGGGTCGTGCGCCCCACGTGGGTCGTAACGGGGTCCGCCCGCCCTTTTGATGGTCCCAACTCGAACAGGAAGGCCGGATCCTCATCCTCCGCCAACAGGCGAAACAGGATCCGGCGGGCCCGCATGAGCGGGGGCGAATCCTTGTCCCAGCCATACTCGAGAAGCCGCCTTGTCGCGGTAATGGTCCCGACCCCCTCGAACGAGTGGGCGCGGATTGACGGGACCTCGAGCATCGAGCCTCCCCAGGTGCCGTCGTTCTGCTGGGCGATAGCGAGCGACAGCGCCGGGACGTGCGCGTATGGGAGCGTGCGAATCGCCGGAATCTGCTTGCCAGGTATACGCGCTACCTCGATGGTGGCGCGATACTGTAGCGCTGGAGAGCTATGATCGAGCAGCCAGCCCAGGGGAAAATCGATCGGCGCTCCGATCGGAAGGAGCTGAGGAGGCTGGGGTGTCGGGGGTGGTGGCGGAGCGGCGGGCGGAACCGGCAGGCCTGGCGTGATCGGATCGGTCACGGGCGTCGCTCGTTTCAAGTCCTTGTCGGACAACGATGTCGGCCACGTTGCATGCGCGCCGACGGAATCGGGGCGTAAGGATAGCACTTTTCCGGCCGGACGCCAGCCTTAACGATTGCCTCGCGCCGCCGTCCAACGGGGCATAGGGCCCTCGGAGGTGTTGGCCCGCTCACCGTTGGAGGAGTCATAATGATCAGAAAGCACATCGTCGTTCTCGGTGCGGCCGTTGCGCTGTTCGCGGCCAGCGAGGCGATTGCTCAGGCCCCCGCCCGTCCGGATTCGGCGGGGCGGCAAGGCGAGATGCGCCGCGGTCAGCGTCCGCGCGGCGAGCGCGGCATGCGCATGGGGCGCGAGGGTATGCGCGGATTGCTCCGCGGGATCGAGCTGACGCAGGCGCAGCGCGATCAGGTGAAGACCATCAACGAGAAGTATCGCGCCGAGTTCCAGACGCTTCGCGAGTCGCTCGAGCCCGACATGAAGGCAGTGCGGGATGCGCGTCAGCGTGGTGACACGGCAGCCGCGCGCGCGGCGTGGGATCGCAACAGCGCCGGTCGCGAGAAGATGCAGGCGCTCATGGCGAAGCAGCGCGCGGAGCTTCGTGGGGTGCTCACCCCCGAGCAGCAGAAGACGTTCGACGCGAACGTGCAGCAGGTGCGGGCGCGCGGGGTGCGGGGGCCGGGCAAGGCGCGGAACCGAGCGGGTCGACGCACGCGGTAGAACGAAAACGGAAGGCGGAATGCGGAAGTGAAAACGGAAAGCGGAATGCGGAAGGTTGTAAGACCGTGCAGGACGAAGGGCTCCGAGCTGTGATTGGAGCCCTTCGCCGTATGCGCTCTTACAACCTTCCGCATTCCGCCTTCCGCATTCTTCCGCATTCCGCCTTCGTCCGAATCGCCCATTGCCCGCCCCCCTTCGCCCCGGCCATTTTTCGTCGACATGATCGCCAGCCTCCTCACCCGCCCCGTTTCCAAGGTCCCCGACCGCGTGAATTTCGCGGGCCGGGTGCTTTTCCTCACGGAAGATCCGGCGCTCCTCCGCCGCCAGCTGGCGGGGGAAGATCTCCCGTTCGATCCGGAGGCGCCCATCGGGTCGGAGCTTCACCCCAGGCTCCGCGACAACATCTCGACCGACGAGATCACCCCCGCGTACATCTGCTATTACTTCGACGAGACCCTCGGCGACTTCCCGTACCTCGGGCTCAAGGCGGGAGAGGAATTCCCGATCGTTCGTGGCGCGGTGAAGCGCGGCGGGTTCGTGTGCTCGGTGTCGGGGAAGCGGCGCGGCAAGGGATCCTCGCGGGAGCAGTCACCGTACGCCGAGATGATGGCCGGTATCCGGCTCGTCATCGCCGAGAACATCGAGCGCATCTACCGCGAAAACTGCCAGAACCTCGGCGTCTTCACGTCGACGGACTTCTCACTCATCGAGCGTGTCCGCCGTGGCGAGGAGATCGCGCTCGCGGAGTTCACGCGCGATGAAGGCGAGATCTCGAAGGGCATCATCGAATACGGCGGGCTCTTCAACTACAACGTCGCACGACTACAGGGGAAGGCGACCGTTCCCAGCGTCACGACGAAGCCGCGCCCCATGACGATCGCCGAGAAGATCTTCGCGCGTCACTGGGTCGTGGATGCGTCGCGGGGGAAGACCGGTGTCGCCGCCGTGAAGCCTGGCGATCAGGGATTCGTGCGCACCGACATTCGCTTCTCGCACGAGTACGTCACGCCGATGGCGGCCATCTTCTTCGACGAGCTCGTCGGCCGGAACGAGCCGGTGAACGACCCGTCGTCGGTGTTCTTCTTTCGCGACCATCTCACGTTTCTCGATCAGGTCATGCGCCCCGAGCACGTGCAGATGGGATTGCTCGACGTCGCCAACCAGCTCGAGAAGACACAGCGGGAATTTGCCGCCGCCAAAGGGATCAAGCTGTACGGCCAGCTCGAGCAGCGGCTCAACCTTCACGGGGCACTCTCGGCCGCGGGGTCGGAGGCGATCTGCCACTCGAAGATTCTGGAGGCGCATGCCCTGCCCGGGCAGGTGATCATCGGCAGTGACTCACACACGCCGCACGCTGGCGCGGTGGGGTGCATCGCCTTCGGTGTCGGGACGACGGCGATTTTCAACTCGTGGATCACGCAGGACGTGCGGGTCGAGGTGCCGCCATCGTTCAAGGTGATCGTTCGCGGGGAGAAGCCGGAGAACGTCACGGCGAAGGATTTCATGCTCGAGATCCTCCGTCATCCGTACATCAAGGATGGGCACGCGATCGGCCAGATCATCGAGTACGCGGGCGAAGCGGTGGCATCGCTCTCGGTCGATGAGCGGGCGACGATGACGAACATGGCGGCGGAGGTCGGAGCGTTCACCGGCATCATTGCGCCTGACGAGAAGACGGTGGAGTACCTCACGACTCAGCGAGGAATGAGGAGTGAGGACGTAAGGAAATTGATGCACGGCCTTTTTTCGGACGCCGGCGCTGACTACGTGAAGGTCATCGAGATCGACGCCTCCGCGTTGAAGCCGATGATCGCGCTCCCCGGCGATCCGGGGAACGGCATGTACATCGAGGAGCTGGGACGCGACGTCACGGTGGACATCGCCTATGCCGGCTCGTGCACCGCCGGGAAGAAGGAGGACATGGACATGTACGCCCGTGTCTTCCAGGAAGCACTCGACCGGGGGGAGACGGTGAAGGTTCGCACGTACATTCAGTGCGGATCGCGAGAGGTGTTCGAGTATTGCCAGCAGCGCGGTTACGACAAGGTCTTCGCCGACGTCGGCGCGATCTTCGTGGAGCCGTCGTGCGGCGCCTGCATCAACGCGGGCCCGGGCGTCTCGCGCACGAAGGACGAAGTCACCATCTCGGCGATCAACCGCAACTTCCCCGGACGATCCGGTCCCGGCCAACTCTATCTGGCGTCACCGTTCACGGTGGCGGCGTCGGCGGTGGCCGGAAAGATCGTCGAGTGGCGGCCGATGGTTCCCGTGGGAAGCTCCTGACTCGAATGCGGAATGCGGACAACGGATTGCGGGATTCGATGAACTGGCCTCGTGCCCAGTCAGCTCAATCGAATTCCTCGGTCCTTCGTCCTCGTTCCTCATCAGGTCAGAGATGAGAGGCGAGTTTCTCGATCTCGCCGGCGCGCGGCTCTACTACTACGCCGCCGGCTCGCGGGGTCAGGGCGACCCCGTGCTTTTTTTGCACGGCTTTCCGACGTCCTCGCACCTGTGGCAGGACGTCGTGCCGCACGTCCCGCCGGGTCATCGCGTCGTCGTGACCGATCTGCTCGGCTTCGGTCGCAGCGATTTTCCCCGGAGTCGCGATGTCAGCATCCGCGGGCACGCCGAGCGGGTGCTGCAGCTGCTCGATGCCCTGCGGATCGAGCGCGCGGCGATCGTCGGGCACGACGTGGGCGGAGGGATCGCGCAATACCTCGCCGTGAAGCATCCGACGCGTGTTGCGCGCCTGGCGCTGGTCGACTCGGTCGCGTTCGATGAATGGCCGACGCGCGACGTGAAGGTGGCCAAGGCCTCGTTGCCACTGACGCGCTATCTGCCCGCGACGTGGATTCTCTCGGTCGTGCAACGCGATCTTCAGCGCGGCTACACGGAGTACGAGCGTGGCCACATGTCGGTGGAGAAGTATCTGCGCCCGTTCGGGACGCCCGAGGGACGCGATGCGTTCGTCGAGCATCTCCTGGCTCTGGATTCCCGCGAGACGGCGGCGCTCACGCCGCGGTTAGGCGCGATCGTCGCACCGACGGCGATCATTTGGGGAGCGCACGACCCGTTTCTCCCCACGGAGCTCGGTCGCCGTCTTCACGCGGCGATCCCGCGATCGACGCTGGATGTCCTGCCCGACGTCCGGCACTTCGCGCCGGAAGAAGCGCCCGAGACGATCGCGAGAATTCTCGCGCAGCTGCTGGCGCGGTGAGCGGCGCAATGCGCGCCTGACGTGGTCCCCCCTGCCCCGGATCCTCATGTCGAGCCGACTCGAAGCATTCCGCACGATGGTGGCGAAGAATCCGTCCAACGCGCTCGCGCGTTTCGGCCTCGCGAACGAGGCGATGAAGGAAGGGCTCTGGGACGAGGCGCGTGAGCATTACGAGGCGTACCTCGCGGCTCACGACGATGAGGGCAACGCCTACGGCCGTCTCGCCGAGGCGTACGAGCGGCTGGGCCGGAACGAGGATGCGCGAGCGATGCTGCACAAGGGCGTAGCGGCCGCCCGCCGCCACGGGCATCCCGGTATGGCGGAGGAGCTGGAGATGCGGCTGGATGAGCTGGCGTAGCTTAGTGTCCCGCACCGCGTAGAGGCGGCATCCAGAAACCAGGAGTCAGGAGTCAGGAGTCAGGGGTCAGGGGGTGTCAGGTTGAAAGGTGTCAGGAGAGAACGACCCCGCACCTGATTCCTTGGTGCCGTTCTCTCCTCCAACCCAGCCCCTGACACCCCCTGATCCCTGACTCCTGACTCCTGACCCCTGCGTCACTCGCGCAGCGCCTTCACCTCACCCAGGTTCCGCTCATCGACGGCGCTCTCGTGGCCGAGCACGTCGCGCACGAAGTCTCCCCACCAGAGCGCCTGCGGATCGCGCTCGCGATAGCGGTCGAGCTCGGCCCACGTTCGCTCGTGGATCGACCTGGCGCGCTCGATCGCATCGGCGGGCTCGATACCCTCACGCCGCATCCAGCGGCGGCCGATCTGCGCGTGGAGGACTTCGTCGGCCCAATCGTAGTCGTGAAAGTGGGCCGAGAGCGCATCGCCTGACGACTCCGCCGTCTCCTTCTCGGCGCGCTTGCCGGTGTCGGCGGGCATCAGGCTCTGCTCGATCCCGTAGAGGATCGTCTGACGCTCCAGCGGCGTCGCGTGCAGGTTGAGGCGCAGGGCGAAGCTCACGTTCAGCGGAATGCGCGACCAGTCGACGCCGCGAGCCTCGAAGGCCACGCTCCCCATCATCGCGTGCCGCGCCTCGTCCCAGAGCTGGCGAGAGTAGTCGACGTAGAATTCCCACGGCTGCTCGGCTCGCTCGAGGATGAACGAGGCCATCATCTCCGGTACATCCATCTCGAGCGTGCGCTTGCAGAGGAGGGCGAGATTCCGCTCGTCAGGCGGGACGCCGGGCATCGTGTAGACCTGGTGCGGCGGAAAGTTGAAGTTGTACTGCCCGTGAAATCTCGCATCGCGACGCGGATGCATGTCGGGTACGAACCGGGTGCGCGCTCGCGAGGCCGGGAGCTTCCCGGATTCCGAGGCTGCGTCGCCGGCGATGCCCCCGGCCGCATCCAGGTACGCTCGGAGATGTGACATCCACGCCGCGGCGCGGGACTGCGCGCCCGCCTCGCGAGTGCACGCTTCGAGCGCGCGCGCTCCCCATGCGAGTATCTCCTCCTCGTCGACGAGGGCCTGCTTCAACACGCGGACGGTCGGATGGTCCACGAGCGGATTGGTCCGCTCGAGGTGCGCTCGATAGGCGGACGCGAGCGCCGGATGCGCGACCCCGTACAATCCGGCGAGGAGCTCGACCGTATCCTCCGCTCGCTGCACCTCCTCGAGAAAGGCGTCGAGCGCGCGGTCGGGCGCGACGTCCATGCGGGGAGTGGGGTTGCGCATTTCGGTGACGCGCGTCCGTAGCGCGCCCGCGTGACCGACGTCGAGCCACTGATGAAGGGCGAGCGCGCACTTCACCTCCCACTCCGGCGTCGCCGGAAGGTGCGCGATCGCCATCAGCGCGAGCCGGCGTTCGACCCAGTGAAAACGCACGAGACGCCGGACGTTCTCGTCCACGGAGAATCCGACGCGGGCCGCGGTCGCATACGTCGCGACCCCCGCGAGCTCGGGTATCCCCAGCGATGGGATCACGCTCATCAGCTCCTCTCTTCTTCAGGAACCCAGTACCGCTCCCACGATCCGAAACGATGGAAGGACGACCGCATCCCACTCGATGTCGATGATCTCGGTGTCACGCTCGACCGTCGCCTCCGCGAGGATGCTCTGGCGTCCCGTGGTGCAGGTGAACTCGTCCGTGTCGGTGATTCCGGGACAGGACCCGGAAAACGCGCCACCGCTCACGCTCGCGGTGCCGGCGGTCAGGATGTGAGGATCGGGGACAGGCTCACCCGAGGTGAAGTCTATCCATCCTCCCTCTGCCAGCCCGCCGTCGCCGGGGAGCGTGCCCTCCTCGATCGTACCGGTGAACACCAGCACGAGCACCCGTCGCGCGCGAAGCTGTGCGACGTCGAGGCCTTCCCACGCGAGTATCAGATGTATGTGCGCCCCGCCGTCAGTCACTCGAAGCGCCACGCCTCGCATATCGAGCGTGGCGACCGTCCCGCCTCGCGTTTGCACGCGGGCCGCCAGGCGGCCCTGTTGGCCCTGGCGAGACACGAGCCCGTACCCAATCCGGGTCCAGTCGGCGAGCAGCGTGTCGCGGGGTCGGCCCGTGCTGTCGAGGGCACGGGCCGCTTTCTCGAGCGCGGAGCCGATCGCGACCTGCTCCTCGACCGTCATCCGCTCCCCGGCGGTGATTCCAGTTGGATCCTCGCTACACGAAGTCGCCAGGAGAGCCAAACCGAGGGTGAGGAGGGGACGGAGGGTCATATCGTATCGCGGAGGGTGAAGTGGAGCGGAAAGGCGGAATATCCCTCGACGGGTGCGGTGCGACAACATGGCCCGCCAGATGCATAGGTCATCCGCGGACCGAAACACGTGGCTACCGATTGGAGGGTGACATGCGAGTGATCACCGTGCTGTGCGCGTGGACGCTGGTGGGTTGCGCGTCGCTCGGCGCAGGGGCCGGCCGGGAAAGCGTTTCTCGGACCGTGGACGTTCCGGTGGATACGGCGCTCAGGATCGCGAGAACGCAGCTGCAGCTACACAACTACAAGGTGGGCTCGGCAGGGGGCTCAACGCTCGTGACCGAGCCGCGGGCCGTGCCGGGCGAGGTGCGCGATGCGGCGAACCGGCAGGAGGCGGAGTACTGGGTGGTGCGTATCGATGTTGGACGGAGAACCTTCGGGGGAACCGAGGTCAAGGTTCGCGGATTCCGACTCCCCGACGGGCGGCCAACGGTTCCTGGCTCGCAGCCCAAGATGGTGCCGGTGACCGACTCCGACCGTCGTCTCTTCAACGAGATCGAGACGATCGCCACGTGGATCAGCGACGCGGCGCAGCGGAAGATGGTTGCGGAGGGGCAGACGTAGACGCGCCGGATCGATCGGTGTCGGGACGCAGCGCGGCAACGGTGTATCGGCTTCCTGGATTCCAGAGCATCCAGTCGAGCACACCGTTGTCGTAGCCGGCCTGAATCTGCGCACGGAGTTGCGGCACGCCGTACCGAGGTGGGCCGAGCGTGAAGTCCTGATACCAGGGAATCACTTTGGCGGCGTTCGCGATCCCCGCGCTGCGCCGCTTCGCGTCCTTCAACGCCTCGTCGATCACACGGTACGGCGAGCCATTCGGGTGACGCAGCCCGTAGTTCCCCGGGGCGTAGTGGGAGGGGTACGTCATCGGAAGGACGACGTCCACCGCATCCACGAACTTCTCCCACAGCTGGCCGATCCCCATGTCGGTGGGCTCCGACGTCGTTAGGCCGAAGACGTCGGCGGTGACGGGTACCCCGTAAGGGCGCAACGATCCGCGCAAAAAGCGCAGTTGGTCGCGGATCACCGAGGCGCGATCGCGCCCGTGCGCGAGCGGGAACACCGCCTCGGTGAGCAGCCGCCGTTCATCGGGAAAGCGAACGTAGTCGTATTGCACCTCGCTGAAGCCGAGGTCGATCGCCTCGCACGCGAGCTCGACCGCGTATCGCCACGGGCCGCGATGATGCGGATCCAGCCAGGGGTTGCCGTTCTTGTCGAGCCATGGCTTTCCGTCGGCACGTCGAATGGCCCATTCCGTCTTCTTTCGCGCGAGCACCGGGTCCTTCATCACGACGATGCGTGCGATGGGATAGACGCCGTGTGCGCGCATCGTATCGAGGACGGCACGCATGCGGCTCGCGCGCATGGGCGCGACGGTGTCGGCTCCGATCTCGCGCGCGAGCGGAACGCGGGAGCGATACAGAACGAAGCCGCGATCATCCTTGATGTCGATCACCAGCGCGTTGACTTCGGTGCGCCTGGCAACGCCGATGAGCTCCCACATTTTGTCGCCCACCGCGGCCCACCGGTTGACGTACAGGCCGCGCACCGGTGACGGCGTCGCGACGAGCGGCGCTCGTGGAATGATGAGGGAATCCGGGGGAGCAAGGGTGTCGGGCCGAACGGCGCAGGCGGCTGGCGGATACTCCGGCTCCGGCGGGCGGAGAGCAGCGGTATCGGTCCGGGCCGTGTCCTGCGCGACGAGCACCCCGGGCAGGGACGCAATCGCGAGGACGGCGAGCAGCACGAATCGTGTCGACATGGGCCGCACAATCTACCGGAACGCGCTCGGCGGGCGAAGGTCACCCATCACGTGCGACTCGTCCCAGCCGCCGTAGGGGCCTTCCCTACTTTCGTCCATGCGCCACCCGACTGCGGGTGCGCAGGCCCCTTCCAATCTTGGCGCACGCTGTCAGGCACTGTCCGTCAACTCGCGGAGGGACACATGCGCATGCGGTCGTCCACTTCATCCCGACGAGCCGTCGGTGCGCTCGCGGTCCTGCTCATGGCCGCGTGCGGCGACGGCGTGCTGTCGCCGGACGGCGTTCTGGACGTCTCCCTCGTCGTACCGGATGGCGGAAGCGAGCTGTACGTTGGCGACACCGTGCGCCTCGTGGCGACGCCGTTAGGCCTCGGAGGCCGGCCGGTCGTGGGACGTGAGGTCCGCTTTACGTCGAGCGCGCCAGCCGTGGCGGGCGTCGACGCGGTCACCGGACTCGTTACCGCGAATGGAGCAGGGCTGGCACGCATCACGGCGACATGCGATGGCGTCTCCGCCACGACGGACGTCCGCGTCACCCTCGCCCCGGTGGCCGCGATCGCCGTCACTCCGAAGACGCGAACGCTGCACCCGCAATGGACGGTGATGCTCGCCGTCGCGCTCAGCGACGCCGCGGGGCGGCCGCTCAGCGGACGTCAGGTGCAGTTCGCGTCGAGCGACCTGAACGTGGCTACCGTCGACGCGACCGGCCTCGTCACCGCGCGTGGGCTCGGCACGGCCACCATCACGGCGACAAGCGAAGGACGTTCCGATGCCGTGGTCGTGACCGTAGCCCCTGCTGACGTCTTCAAGGTGGTGATCTCGCCCGACGTGCGGGTCATGTCGGATGGGACGATCCTTCAGTATCACGCATGGGCGCAGGATGAACGCGGGTTCACGCTTTCGGATCGGCTGATCGAGTGGGCGACGTCCGATGCGAGCATCGCGGTCGTGTCGCCTAACGGGCTGGTGAGTGCGCGGCTGCCCGGCGGCGTGTTGATCACGGCGAAGAGCGGATCGATCAGGGCGAGCCTGCCGCTGACGGTTCAGCCGCACATCGAGGCGATCACGGTGACGGCAGCGAAGGACACGCTCCGTGAGGGAGAGTTTGGCGCGGTGGACGTGTATGTCGCCGACGTGGCCGGCAATCGTCTGGTCGATCGCCAGGTGACGTTGATCTCATCGAACCCAGCCGTCGTGGCGGTTCTCAGCGACGGACGTCTCCGGGCAATGGGCACCGGCTCGGCGGTCGTCACCGCGAGAGCCGAGGGCGTGACCGCGTCGGCGGCCGTGATCGTGATCGAGAATGTCGTGTTTGTGTGGCTCTCGCCAGCAATTCTGACGCTGCCGAAGGAGTCGCGGTTGCAGCTGACCGTCACGGTGCTCGACGGGCGCGGCAAGGAGCTCACCGGGCGGGTCGTCACGTTCGAGAGCTCGAACCCGGCAGTGGCGAGCGTGGACGCCGACGGTGTCGTCACCGGCATATCGCGCGGGACGACCGTCATCACCGCGACCTGCGAGGGAAGGTCGGGTAGGGCGACGGTGGGGGTCCCCTAGAAGCGGGGCCAAGGGCCAGGAGCCAGGGGCCAAGGGGAGGGTCGAGGGTGAACGGTAGCTCCGTGAACCTTGACCCTCCCCTTGGCCCTTGGCCCTTGGCCCTTGGCCCGCCCTACCGCGCCAAAAAACCCGACACGAAGACCGGCACTCCCCTGACAGACATCGCGGTGTGCGCCACGCATGCTGCTGGTGCCCCCTGACGGAGACGCGCATGTCAGCACCGACTGAGCGAGTCGCCGAGACGCTGCACTGCACGGCCTGCTCGCACGCCGCCTCTCTGACGCCCGACGCGATGCTCGAGCGCGCCGTCGAATCGGCGTTGCGCGCGCCCTCCGCGTACAATACTCAGCCGTGGCTGTTCCGCTTGCTCGACGATACGCTCGAGCTGCACGCCGATCTCACGCGCGCACGACAGGTCGTCGATCCAGATCACCGGGAGCTGTACCTCGCGTGCGGCGCCGCGCTGGAGAACGTGCGTCTCACGCTGCGGCACTTCGGCCACGAAGCGGACATCACGATCCTTCCGGACATTGGCCGCCCACAATTCGTCGCGCGCATCCAGGTCGGGCTGCCTCGTGCGGCATCGCTCGCCGAATCACGGCTCTTCACCGCCATCCCGCAGCGCCGCTCCAATCGCTCGCGCTTCTACGGTCGGCCGCTGCCGTTCGGGGTCGTTCCTTCACTCGAGCAAGCCGTCGAGAGCTCGGGTGCCGCGCTCCGATACGTGTACGGCCAAAGCACGCGCGATGCGCTGGCCGAGATCATCACGGCCGCGGATCGCGTTCAGGCGCACGATGGGAAGTTTCGGCTGGAGCTGGGGTCGTGGCTGCGCGGTAACAGCTCCGAGCGCGCCGATGGAGTGCCCGGGTTCGCGTTCGGGCTATCGGCGCCAATGGCGGCGCTCGCTCCGTTCGCCCTGCACGCCCTGTCGTGGGACTCGATGCGCGTCGTCCGCGACGATGAGCTGGCTCGTGAGGCGCCGCTCCTCGGCGTGCTCATGGCGCGGCACGACCAGCCGCGCGAGTGGATCATGGCCGGTCGAGGGATGCAGCGTGCTCTGTTGTTCGCGACATCTCAGGGACTGGCCTCGGGCTTCATGAACCAGGCAGTCCAGGTTCCGGAAGCACGCGAGCGGGTCAGGAAGCTGATGAGCACGAGCTGGTGGCCGCTGGCGGTGCTTCGCTTCGGCTTTGGTCCGGCGACGTCCCCCACGCCTCGCCGCCGCGTGCAGGACGTGCTGGTTCGCTCGCGAGAGCTGGAGTAGCACCGCCACGCGCGGCCGCGATCGCTTCGGCGGGGATGAGACTGTCGATGGCGACGCTTGCCGAGCGTGTGCGCGCGCCGCGCACGAGTCGCGCGAGCACGTCGCGCCGGACCAGGTCCACCCCGTACCCGGCGGCAGCCAGCACGGCGAGCGCCGCGTCCTCCGTGGGCCGACCGAGTCCATACACGTCACGGTGCAGATAGAGGCGCGCATCGACGAGCTCGACCGTGACGTACGCGATCTCGAGCGGCACCGGCGCGCGGAGCGCGACCTTCAGCGTCCGTGTCGTGTTCGACTCGATGACATCGAGCGTATCCTCCGGTACGCCCCCACCAGCGAGCCGGTTCAGCGTTCGCGCGAGCGTTCTGACATCGGCGTCGCGCATGCGAACGCACCCGTGCGACGCGGCCTTGCCGATCGAGCTCTCGAACGGCGTGCCATGGAGGAAGTAGAGCGTGCCGAAGTGCAGCTTCGCGGGCCCCATGGGGTTCTTCTCCCCCGGCGGGGTGATGGGCTCGCCGCGCGCCCAGTCCGACGTCGGCGGATTCCACCAGGGATTCCAGGTGATGTGCGTGATCTGGAAGGAGCCTAACGGCGTCTTGTAGCGACGCTCTCCGACGGCGACCGCGTAGGACGCCGTGAGCAGGCCACTCTCGAGGACGTCCACTCGATAGGCAGGGACGTTGAGTCGGAGCATCACGGGCGGTGCCCGCGGCGTCAGCGAGTCGGGCGCGGTCTGCGCGACGAGGCCGCCAGCGCACAGCGTACCGGTCGTCAGAAGCATCACGCTCGCCGCTTTCCACCCCAGGAGCCGCGCCATTCTTCACCTCGGTGCCGCGTTGGCCGTGCCGGAGCTCGCCAGCTTCAGCGTTGCAAAGCAAGCGGCTCCGCTTGCAGGGTCCACCACCGCTCCGGGCACGACCGCTGTGTCGTTGCCGCTTCACGCGATGAGCGGTCGCTGCTCATCCCGATGGAAAAGATCGCCGTCCGCGAACCGGGTGTCTGTCGGCGCTATGATGTGCGGCGAGTCGGCGAAACCCTGACCGGCGAGGTGCTCGTGCGCCAAAAGGGCCCCGAGTACCACCTCGGGGCCCTCCGCATCTCCCGGTTCTTTTCTACTTGGTGGTGATCGGGATTTGCCGTCCCTTCATCTTCGGCTGCGCCGTCTTCGGCAGCGTGATGAAGAGCACGCCATCCTTGAACTCGGCAACGATCTTCTCGGCATTCACGGTCCGAGGGAGCGTGAAGGAACGGCGGAAGGCACCGTAGGTGCGCTCGAAGAGGTGATACTTCTTCTCCGCGTCTCCCTCCTTCTTCTCCTCCTGCTTCTCACCGCGAATCGTCAGGGTGTCATCATCGAACTCCAACTGCACGTTCTTTTCGGTGAGTCCGGGAAGCTCGGCGGTGATGATGATGTTCTCCGCGGTCTCGCTGATCTCGATCGCGGGCACCCAACCGACCGGCTGAGTGAGAATGTCGGTGTCGTAGACGTCGCCGAACATCCGGCGGACTCCCTTCTCCATCTCTTCCAGCTCGGGGGTCGCCAGCGGGAAGAACGGGCGGAATGCAAACGGGCTCATCGCGCGCCGCTGCAGCCTCGTGGTCGCCATATATCCTCCTCCATCGATGGGAAAGCGTCCTTGTCGTGCACCATCAAGGTACGAGGAGGCGTTTCCGCGGTCAGTCCGGCACGTACATCAACCGATGCGCGCGAAAGCCTTACGAACCGCAGGAGTCACCGGGACTTGCGGAGGCACCCGAACAGACAGTGCCACGTCGCCTTCGAGCGATGTCAGGCTTTTCCCATCTCATCCGTCGCAAAATCCCGACAGACCTCGCGCCCGGCTCGGCTCACCTTACGGCATCTCACCCGGGCGCTCGTGACGAGGCACGGATCTTCAGTGGAGGAGCGCGATGCTGACGTCGGAAGAGATTCAGGAAATGGAGCGCGCCCTGCGGGGACGGCGCGTGCTGTCGGTGCTTGTCGACACGTCCGGGACGAATGCCGGGGCGCACTCGAAGTGGCGGACGGACCTGGCGCGCGCCCTTGCGCGGCTTCGCGCCGAAGCGGCCAGGCTGATGCCGGGTGAGCGAACGGCGCTCGCGCTGTGTCTGGCTCATCTCCACACCGAGCTCGAGTCGATTCGGTGGAACCCGACCGGACCGGCATGGGTGGCGTACGCAACCACCGACGACGTCATCCTGTGTGGTCCCGTTCGAGCCCGCGTGCAGACGGGCGCGTTCTGGCAATTGGGAATGGTCGTCAAGCCACTCTATGCGCCGGTCGTCGGCATCGCCGGATACGCGCGCACCTCGCCGTCCATTCAGCAGCGTGCCTCGTAGAGAGAAAACAGGGGTTCTCCGACACGGAGGTCCGGCGCCCGCCGACTGACGTCGGCGGGCGCTGTTCGCATCATGCGCAGAGCAGGTGACGAAGCGAGCTCATCCACCCGATGCAGTGCGCGAGCGAATCGCGGTCGACGATCCGGAGGACATGTGAACACGACCATCAGTCGGACGGCGGAAACCGTTACCCAGATCCCGGTGCGGGATGGCATGCTGGCCGGCGATCTCCACATCCCTGTCGGTGCGAAGGGCATCGTCATCTTCGTGCACGGGAGCGGTAGCGGACGGCAAAGTCCCCGGAACCAGCTCGTCGCCAAGGCCGTCGGCGCCGATTTCGCCACGCTGGTGCCGGACCTGCTCACGGAGGCCGAGGAGCAGGAAGATGAGCTCACCGGAGCGCTGCGATTCGACACCGGGTTTCTCACGTCTCGGCTGATCGACGTGATTCACTGGGTCGCGGCGCAGCCTGAGACGCGCGAGCTGGGCATTGGCGTGTTCGGTGCGGGCACCGGCGCCGCGGTCGCGATCACGGCAGCCGCCATGGAGGCGCCGACGGTTCGCGCCGTCGTCTCGCGCAGCGGCCGGCCCGACCTCGTTGGACGGGTACTCGCCCTCTTGTCCGCGCCGACGCTGCTGATCGTCGGCGGTGACGACGTGCAGGTGCTCGCGCTCAATCGTGACGCGTATTCGCGGATGCGGTGTGACAAGCGACTCATCGTCGTGCCCGGCGCGACACACCTGTTCGAGGAGCCTGGCACGCTCGAGGCGGTGACGCGTCACGCAGCCGAGTGGTTCAACGACCATCTTCCGCTCGAGACGTCGCCGGGCAAACGAGCTCGAGCGTGAAACAGCGCATTCCTTCCACGCCGGAGCGTTGACTCCGGCGCATGATGCACCATGGAGGAGCCCATGAAAACGGATGCCCAGCTACAACGTGACGTGATCGAGGAGCTGAAGTGGGACCCGAGTGTGGGGCGGGGGGAAATTGGCGTCGCGGCGCGGGACGGTGTCGTGACCCTCAGCGGTCAGGTGGACACGTATGCGCAGAAGTACGCGGCGGAGGCAGCCGCGAAGCGTGTTGGTGGAGTTCGGGCAGTGGCCGAGGACCTTCTCGTTCAGCCGCCGCTCACCAGCACTCGGACCGACACCGACATCGCGCACGCCGCGCTCGCGGCCATTCGGTGGGATACCGAAGTCCCGCAGGATGCGCTGACGCTTCGCGTGGAGAACGGGTGGATCACCCTCGAGGGTGAGGTCGAGTGGAATTATCAGAAGTCGGCCGCCGAGCGTGCGGTGCGTTATCTCACCGGCGTTCGCGGCCTGACCAACCTCATCGTCGTGCGTCCGGACGTGTCCGTCTCGGAATTGCGGAACAAGATCGAGGAGGCACTGAAGCGCAGCGCCGCGCTCGATGCGAAGCACATCGAGGTCGAGGCGCACGAAGGTTCGGTGGTGCTGAGCGGAAAAGTCCGCTCGTGGGCGGAGCGCGTCGATGCCGAGCGCGCCGCATGGTCAGCCCCCGGCGTGTCGAACGTGGAGGACCGGATTCTGATCGGCGCGTGACTCAAGGCTGCGCCGCAGATGACGCAGAAGGCCGCAGTAACGGCAACGTCAACAGCGCTACCACGGATGTGAACGGCAACTGCGGGAGCTTTGGAGTTGCAACGGCAAACCCTAAGGAGCCAGCCTACCGGTAAGGCATCGCGATTTTTACCCGACAGGTTTTCACGAAGCTCTTTGCAGTTGCCGTTATCCGTGGCGTTCGCCGTTCAAGACCTGTGGTCATCCGCGATGAGTTGTTGACGTTGCCGTTGCCGTTTCTGCGGCCATCTGCGTCATCTGCGGCCCCTCGCTCTATTGTCCAGATTTGGAGCCTCACGCCTGCACGGCGTCGAGCGCTCTCGTCAGGCGCTCCTTGACCTCATCGGCGATCGGGCGGACATCCTCGTTGCCGGTGAGCGCCAGGGCCTCCACCGGATCCATCGCCGCCACCACGCTCTTCCCCGGCTCATCCGCCTCGTACACGATGACGTTGCACGGGAGCAGGAGGCCGATGTCG
>DASRHU010000249.1:0-9658 GCA_035650335.1 Gemmatimonadaceae bacterium
TCCATCTTCACCCATCCCGCGAAGCGCGCCGACACCGAGCTGCGCGCCGCGCCATTCACGAGCTGGTGGTCGAACTCGCCGGTGACGATCGACGCCTGCCGCACCTGAATGAGGTCGCCCGACCGCCACGTCTCGGCCTGCGGCCGATGCGGCAGGTAGATCTCCCACATCGTTCCGTCGGCGAGCATCACGAACGTCGAGCCGTCGATGGAGCGCAGCATCTGCGCGCCGTTCGGCAGCTTGTGCGGCAGCCACGGCCGGCCGGTCACCGGCTCCTGCTCGGCCTGCCGCATGGGTGCCTGACGAGATGGCTCCGCGGCGCGGGGGGCAGCGCTACGCGCCGGCGCGTCCGCCTCACGAGCGGGAACGCGGTCGAGACGCCGCGCGACGGCGGCGACGGTGCCCGTGTACCGGGCGATCCACCGCTCGAGATTCTGTCGCTGCACGGGGGTGAGGTTGGCGACGCCCGTCGCCATCTGATCCTGTGCCGACATCACTTCGTCGAGCCTAACGTCGGTCGCCTGCGCCGACACGGCGCACGGCACGAGCATCAAGCCGACGAGGAACGCTGGCAACATGCGAGTGCGCATACGTCCTCCTCTGTTTTCTGAAGACAACATGGAGAAGTGTGCCACGGAGAACAATGAGGAACGAGGAACGAGGAATGAGGAACTTGGGCGTCAAGAAGTCCGATTCGCCCACAGGGTGCTCAATTGTCGAGCATCGAGTGCATGCTCGGTCCAACTTCCTTAATCCTCGTTCCGCGTTCGGTCAGTTTCTTTCCCATCGGTTGTTCGACCGGTCGATGTCCGGGAAAACCATCTCCGGGTCGATCTCGACGGCGCGCACGGTCGCGCCGGTGGTGATGCGCGCCGTCTGCGTTCGAGCTCCGGCGAGCCAGGGGTCAACGGGCAGCTCGAGGCGCTCGACGCCACCCCCATCGCGCGTGACCGCCAGTCGAACCGGCATCGGGGCGAGACCGCGGTCTTCGATCGTGACGACGAGCGCATCACCATCCGCCCGCGCGCCGGCGACGGCCTGGTCGAGCGTCCAGGTCTCGAACCACCACGTGGTCCAGAACCAGTCGAGGTCGCGGCCGGCGACGTCCTCGACCGTGTTCCAGAAGTCATAGGGGGCGGGATGCCTGTTGACCCACCGCCGGCCGTACTCGCGATACGCGCGCATGAACAGGTCTTCGCCGAGGAGAGCCCGAAGCGACCGGAGGTTGATCGCCATCTTGTCGTAGCTCGCGACGGCAAACGCGGGCGATCCGACCGGATACAGATCGCCGTGTCGCATGAGCTCCACTTCCTGCCCCGACCGGGCGGTGCGGAGGTAGTTGTCGCGCGAGTTGCTTTCGCGGTCCAGCCCGGCGAAGAACTCCCGCATCCCCTGCGCCTGGTTGAACCGCGTGAATCCCTCGTCCTGCCACGAGTAGCGCTTCTCGTCCGATCCCACCTGCATCGGGAACCACATGTGCGCGATCTCGTGGACGGTGACCGAGTAGAGCGCGAGCGTGTCCCGCCGCCCTCCAATGCACGTCATCATCGGATACTCCATTCCGCTGCAGGAGACGACGCCATCGACCGCCGTCATGTGCGGATATGGGTAGGGCCAGAGGTAGCGGGAGAGGAATTCCACCGAGTGCTGGGCATAACGAGCGGACTGGTCCCAGGCCCAGGCACGCCGCTCCGGGCGCCAGAAGGTGTGAATGGCGCTCGTGTCCGCCCGGCCATCCCCGGTGGCGTCGCCGACGACGGCGACCGTCGCATCCCACAGGTACTTGTCGGAGGTGCCGAAGGCGAAGTCGCGGACGGTGGCGGCCCGAAAGCGCCACGTGAGCTTCCCGTCGCGACCGCGGGCGGTCGCCTTCCCCGCCCCTCGGTCCGTCTCACGAACGACGTGGGTAATGGCGCGTGACCGACGGGCCGTGTCGAGACGTGCCCGCGTCTGCGCCGTCAGGACCTCGGCGGCATTCGTGAGCTCGCCGGTCGCGGTCACGAGCCACCCCTCGGGCACCGTGATCGCGACGTCGTAATCGGCGTAGCCCATGTAGAACTCGGCGTTCCCCATGTAGGGATCCGTCTGCCACCGGCGCGAGACATCGTCGTACACGGCGAACTGCGGGTACCAGTAGGCGATGTAGGCAATGTCGTCATCCCGACCGGTTCGGGGCGCGCCATCCGGGGGGATCGTGTACTCCCATTCCATCTCGAGCTGAACCGAGGCGCCCGGCGCAACACGGGCGGGAGGCCTCACCCGCAGGATCGTCGAGAAGATCGCGTAGCCCGTGCCCGTGTCGTTAGGTACGGCCGCGAGCGCTCGCCCATCGACCGTGACCCGCTTGAGCTCCATGCCGCCGGTGAGCGGGGTTTCCTCGTTTCTGAGCGCGCCGGGTGCGAACAGGTTTGGGTGGAGATGAAGGAAGACGTTCCGCAGCGTGTCGGGCGACCGGTTCTCGTAACGCAGCGTTCCGCGACCCCGGAGCCGTTTGGTCGCCGGCTCGTACTCCGCCTCGAGCCGATAGGTGGCGAACTGCTGCCAGTAGCTCGGCCCGGGGCGCCCCGTTCGCGTGCGGGTTCCTCGCTCGACCGCTCGCGCAAAGTCGGCCGTCTCGAACACGGGGTACGGACGTGGGCGCGTCGGCGCGGCCGGCGCCTCGCTCGAGGTAGTGGGTTGCTGAACCGGCGGTTTTGCCGTCGCGCACGACGCGGTCGCGATCGCGAGCGCCAACACTACGTAATCCGGATTTCGCATTCCGAGCTCCTCTCTTTACGCCGCCCTCCTCGCCTCCTCGGGCGCCATCACGAACGGCTCCACGGCGCGGGCGACCTCGGGCGGAAGCGGTTTCTTCTCGAACGTTGAACGGGAGACGCAGACGAGCACCTGATGGGCGGTGGCATGCAGCACGCCATCGGCGCTCATCACGTCGAAGTTGATCGTGAGCGAGGTCTTGCCGATCCGGGTGAAGTAGGTGACGACCTTCAGCCGCTCATCGAGCAGGGCCGGCGAGTGAAACTCGGTGTGCATGAGCTTCCGCGGCAGCCACATGTCGTAGCGGTCGAACATCTCCTTGAACGGCAACCCGGCCGCACGAAAGATCTCGGTCTCCGCGAGCTCGAAGAACCGGATGTACGCGCCGTAGCATATGATGCCCGCGAGATCGATGTCACCCCAGCGGACGTACTCGGAGATGATGAAGGGCTTCTTCTGAGGTGCCATGGGGTCGAGGTCGTCGAGGTCGTCAAGGTCGTCGGGTCGTCGAGGTCGTCGAGGTCGTCAAGGTAGCCGTGGCGAGGTAGAGGCGGACTCCTCGATGCCTCGACTACCTCGACTACCTCGACGACCTTGACTACCTCGACTACCTCGGGCCGTCGGCCACGACACGAGGAACGGCGCCAGCGCGTACACCACCAGCGCCTCGTAGGCGCGCTGCCGGTCGATCAGTCCAGCGGTCAGGAGACCGACCGCGCCTTCCGCCTGCTTCACGTTGATCGTGCCGGCCACTTTGTCCATCGCGTGCCCGAGCTCGAGACCGCCACGCACGAGATCCGCCACGACCGGCGGAAGGGGCATCGCCAGCGATCCGCCTTTCCCCTCGCGCTGGTCCGGACCGACGACTACCGCCCACGCGCACGTGCGGAGGCCATCGTCGTCCTCCACCACTCCGCCCTCGAGGCCCACGCCGAGGTCGGCGCCGAGCGCCTCTCGCGCGGCGGCGGCTCGCGACCGGGCGCCGCGGATCGTCTCGTCGTCGCCCCACGGCTGATCGCGAACCGTCGAGTCGACCTTCACGCCGTCCACGCGCGCGGAGCGGGCGACGCGGGCGATGACCGCCCGCACGGCGGCGATCTTCACCGGATTGGTGGAGCCGACGGCGACGAGCCGCACGCCGGCGAGGAGCTCGGGTGTCATGGCCGGGAAAGTTCGCCGATCGATCGTCCGTCGTCCAGCGCACCGAGGGAATTTCGAAGCGGCGACGGGGCGGAGGAGCCTAACGAGGTGGCTTCGTGACGAAAATCACGACAGCGCGTCGAGCCCGAATTTTGGCCGCTTGATTCGTCGGACCGACAGGGATATGCTTTCTCCCCCGCGAGAGAACACGTCATGTCGCTCCCCCTCACAACCACGCACGACCTCGTTCCGTTCACCTTCCTGGGCGAGCGGCTCTGGCTCGATTTCGTCAATACGGACGACGCGCGTCGCGGGAGCCGCGTCGACCTCCTTCGCGACTTCGATGCGCTCGTGCGGTGGCTCGAGGATGCGGCGGTGCTGGATGGAGAGCGCGGCGGCGGCATCCGGCGCCGTGCGCTACAGCAGCCGGCCGGAGCGACGGCGGCGCTCGCCGATGCGCGACGCATTCGCGCGGCGCTTCGATCGCTCGCTGAGCGCGGGGTGCATGTCGCCGAGGTGCGCCTCAACGCCGTCAACGAGATCAACCGCGTGCTCGGGCGGAGCGCCGGCACGCGCCGTCTCGAGCCGCGCGCGGACGGAAGCTTCCAGCGCTCCTTCGTTCCGGTCGGTGACGCGTTCGCTGGTCTAATGATTCCGATCGTCGAGTCGGCGGCCGATGCGCTCGTCCTCGGCGAGCTCTCCCGCGTGCGCCGTTGCGCGGATGCCCGCTGCCCGCGGGTCTTCCTCGACGGGACGAAGAACGGTCGCCGCCGCTGGTGCGACATGGCGACATGCGGCAACCGGGCGAAAGCGGCGAGACACAGGCAGAAGGTGCTGGCGAGCTTCTAAGGTGGTCGAGGTCGTCAAGGTCGTCGAGGTGATCGAGGTGACTTCATCGCGATACAGCAACCTTGATCACCTCGACTGCGCGTAGTCGAGGGTGAACAAGGTGCCCACGGTGCGATGAAGTCACCTCGATCACCTCGACGACCTCGACTACCTCGCCTTCACGTACCCCATCTCCACCGCGTAATCCACCAGGCGTTTCTGCAGGATCCGCCGCCCGCGGAAGAGACGTGACTTCACCGTTCCCTCGGGGATCTCGAGGATTTGCGCGATCTCGGCGTAGCGCAGGCCGTGGATGTCGCTCAGGACGACCGCCGTCCGATAGTCCTCGGGGAGCTTGTCGATCTCGCGCATCACTTCCTCGTCGATGAACGAGTCGTAGAACCTGCCCTCGGGATCGGCGTCGCCAACGGCCTCGAACGCCGACCAGCCGTCCGGCTCCTCGGGAAGCTGCACCTCACGAGCTTCGATCCGGCGCTTCCGGCTGACGAACGTGTGGTAGAGGATCGTGAACAGCCACGCGCGGACGTTCGTGCCGAGCTGATACTGCTCCCACCGGTCGAATGCGCGGAGGATGGTGTCGGACACGAGGTCCTCGGCGTCGTCGCGGGAGCGCGCGAGCTTGAGGGCAAAGCTATACATGGCGTCGAGATGCACGAGTGCTTCGCGTTCGAACTGCGCCCGACGCTCGGCGCGGCTGAGGGGCGATGTTGGCGCGGCGGAGCCGTCTCCCGCTCCGGCAAGTTCGCGCATCCTGGCCATTTCCAACGTCATCATCTCGGTCTCCCGGCTGCCTCGGGTTGTCGAGGCGGGGTCGGCTTCAAGAAACGACGGACACCACCGATGGTTCGCGCCGCTGGACGGCGATGAATCTCTTCAACTCCTCCCCGATTGCTTCCAAATGACGGACATCGCGCGTCACACGCGACATCATCAGCCCGCCTTCGATCGTCGCGATGATGAACCGCGCCATTCGGCCAATGTCCACGTCATCGCGAAGCTGAGGTCGAGCTTCCCACAACACCGACTGCAGCTGCCCGGACCATCGCTCGAAGACCGTCGCGAGCTGCTTCCGGAACCCTTCATGGTCATCCGCCAGCTCGTTCGCGAGATTGGCGAATGGACATCCCCCGCGGCACTCCTGCTCGGCGTGAGCCTCCACCTCGGCATCGATGAACTGCTCGAGACGCTCGAAGGGATCGACCATCGGATTGCGCAGGATCGCGAGCCCTTCTTCGGCGAACTGCTCGAACCGATACTGAACGACCGCGTAGCCGAGCTCTTCCTTGGACTTGAAGTAGTGGTAGAAATGCCCTTTCCCGCAGAGACCCGCCTCGCGAATCACATCGTCAACGGACGTCTGCTGATATCCCCGTTGACAGATGAGATTCGAGGCGGCTTCGAGAATGCGTGCGCGGCGATCGGTGCTCATGGGGGGATAGAGTAAGACTGGCTGGTCCAACTGTCAACGGAAGGACGTTTGTTTATGTAAGTGTAGTGCAAAAACTAGGTTACAGGTTCCCTCACATTTCTGGAGATTAGAGATTTCGTCCCTGTTTAATCGCTTTTTGGACCACCCGGTTCGTGGGAAAAGTCAATGGCAAAGACGTCAGAGATCAGACGTCAGGTGTCAGAAGTCAGTGAACCACAAGCACTTTCTGAGCTCTGACGTCTGACGTCCGACCTCTGATGTCTTTGCCGTTTTCGTCCCAGTCGGCCCCCTGCTACGACAAGCGCGAACGCGTAGAATCCATCCGGCATGCCGAGAATCTCCGTCACCCGCACCTACCTCGAGATGCGCAGCCCCGACGCGCTGCGATCCTATCACGCCGACGACTCGCACGTCCGGTTCGAGAGGGTGTACGGCTGCCCCGTGTCGTTCTTCCGCTACCTCTATCGTGAGGTCGGGCGCCCGCACCACTGGGTCGACCGGCTTTCCTGGACCGACGAGCAGGTCAGTGCGCGTCTCGCCAACGATGCGGTTTCTCTCTGGGTGATGTATGTGGATGGCGCTCCGGCCGGTTACGCGGAGCTCGAGCGTCACCACGACGACTCGACGGAGATCGTCTACTTCGGGCTTCTTCCCGAGTTCACGCGCCGCGGTCTCGGCAAGCTCATGCTCACGGCGGCGGTCGAGCGGGCGTGGGAGCAGGGAACGTCGCGCGTGTGGCTGCACACCTGCACGCTCGACGACCCCGCGGCGCTGCCTAACTACCTGAAGCGCGGATTCGCGGCGTACAAGGAAGAGCTCTACACCGTCGAGATCGACGAGCCGGAGCTCGCGACGCTGCGCTCAGCGACGCCGGCGACGTGAGCGGCCAGCCCGCTCCCGGGGACGCCCGCGCTCCGAGCTGAACCGGGCGCTCCGCTGTTGCCCCCGATGGCGACGCGGACGCTCTTCCCGCTCCTCGTCCGGCGCCCACGGGCGGTCCAGGAGATCCTGCAGCTCGTCGAGCGTGGCGGCCCGCACCGCACCGCGCTGCCCCCGCGTCACCACGAACCGCAGCGGCCGATCGAGCGTCGGCAGCTCGGCGTCGACCAGCGTGCGAGCCATCTTCTCCGGGAGCCGCAATCGCGCGACACCACCGACGCCCTCCTCGACACCGTACTCGATAGGCACGTCGCGATCCCGAATCGCGACGACATCGGGGAGCTCCATCCACCGCGCACGCTCCGCGGGGGGAACGAGGGCATCAATGTCGACCGTCAACGGCGTCGCACGAAACTCCTCGTACGAGCGGATGTGGCGAATCTGCTCGCCGAAGAGCGCCGCCAGCTCCCTGGTGCCCAGCTTCGCCGTGCGTCCGCCACTCCTACGCCACACCTCCCGAATCTCCTCGACCCGAGGGCGCAGCTCCTTCAGTGAGCGATGCCGCGCCTCGAACCGGGCGGCCGCCTCGGCCAGCGTGTTGCGCGCGATGTCGGCAACGTCATCCGGAAAGACGCCGTCGATCGGCTCGATGTCCCGCTCGAGCACGAAGCCGTAGTACTCGACCGCGCGGCGCACGGCGAGCGGGGCGCGCTTGCGGTCGGGGTCGAACGCGATCTCGGCATCACCGCGCGTCGCGTACTTTCGGATGAGGCCGAGTGGGATCTGCGTTCCTTCGATCGACGCGCGCGGAACGCCCATGCGGTCGGCGAAGTACCGCAGCTCGCCGGCGATGGCGCCCCAGCTGCCGGCCACGCTCGTCTTGGAGACGCGGGCTTCCTCGCCGTCCGCCGTCATCTCGTCGATCACGAGATCAAACGGCATGATGCGCGCGAGCAGCTCCTGGAACCTCCGGAGGACGCCATCAGTCGCGACCGGCATCTCGTCAGGCAGACGCATCTCGAGGTTGCGATAGACGCTCGCCATCCCCAGCGCGATGTCCTCGATCGCCTTCACGAGCACGCCGCGATGCTCGGCCCATTCATCTATGCCGTCGTCGAAGAGATGTCGCGGAAGCCCGTACACCTCGCCGACCGACCCGTACTTCCGGAACGCCTCGGCGTAGACGTTGTACGCCGTGAGATGATCGCTGCCCGCGACGACGAGCCCTTCGAGATAGCGGTCGTCGCGCGTCATGCGGTGCAGCGACTCGACGGAGCTCATCACCGCCAGGTACGGGATCAGCGCATCGTCGGCGTGGACGATCAGCTCTCCCCACGCGCGATCCACCGGCAGCGCCTCGACCGTCTTTCCGTACTGCGACAGACGCCCGCGATCATCGATGATCCCGCGCGACACGAGCCGGGCAAGCGCCTCTCGATAGGCGACGCGGTCGAGCGGGACGGGAAGGTCGAGCTCGTCCGCGCGCACGCCGAGATCTGCACAGGTGATCGCGACACGTTCCGAGTCACCGGCGAGCTGGAACTCGGGCTCCGTGGGACGCAGCTGGGAGAAGACGATCTCCCGGTCGGACAGGATGAAGACGCGACCGCCCTCGACACGGCCGTGCACGCGTCCCGCCATCTGGAGGATCTCGTTCGCGCCAAGGTGCGTGCGCGTCAGAACGTTCTTCCCGCCCTCGATGATGTTCGTGAAACGCGTGTCATCGATGATGACCGTGTCGAGTCCGCGAACGTTGAGCGCGCTCTGACCCGCGGCGGTCATGGACAGGAGATATGGTTTGCGAACTTCCCCTTCGAGGAAGGGGCGAATGACGCGGATCGGCTCGCCACCGTGGTAGAACGCCGTCTCGATCCGTGGCGATCGTGTGCTCACGTCCTCGGCGACCTCCTCCACCCCGGCGCGAGTGGGCAGGAACACACCGACACCACGCCGCTCCTTCTGAAAACGCTGGAGCAAGCGGTCGTCCAGGAACCGCACCGGATCCTTGTTGACGACCGTCACCTTGGCCGCTTTGGCGGGATCGAACGCGGAGCTTTCGATGACGGCGGCCGAATCGAGATACCTGGCGTAAAACGTCGGGTCGACGGTGGCGGACAGCCAGATGAACCGGTTGCCGACCCGCTTGCCTAACGCCAGGCACAGCTCCAGCTCCGCCGAAGTCTGGTGGATCTCATCGACGACGAGCGTGTCCTGCCGCAGAATGTCTCCATCCTGGAACCATCGCCGGGCGATACCCGTCGTCACGATAACGACGTTCCACGAGGGCGTCTCGGGCGTGGCCTCGCGCTCGCGATTGACGACGCCGACCTTGAGGGTGGTTCCGAGAATCGATTCGGCTATGGGACGGATCGCGAGCGTCTTCCCGGTGCCGGTTCCAGCGACGATGCCGAACCCGTTCCCGCTTCTCGCCAGCTCGCGTACTTCCTCGCCGTGCTCGCGCTCGAGCACCGTCTCGATGTGCAGTCCGAGCGCCAGCTCGATGGTCTCGCACGCCGCGCGCGTAGGCGCGATGACGATGACGCGTCCGGTTGGCGGCTCGGCCGCAACGAACGCGTCATGGTCGGGCGGGAGATAGTGGTCCCGGAC
>DASRHU010000250.1:0-8318 GCA_035650335.1 Gemmatimonadaceae bacterium
ATGAGGCGGCGCTGATCGAGGTGCTCGAGAAGGAGATGAAGGAGGCGGCTGCCGCCCTCGATTTCGAAGCGGCGGCGCGGCTGCGCGACCAGCTCTTCGAGCTGCGGGCGAAGCGCGACACCTCCGTCAGTCGGCCGCGCGGCGTCGGGGTCGAGCGGATCAAGGCGCGCCGCTGAGGTTAACCGCCAAGGAACGCAAAGGGACACAGAAGATCCCCTCGCGGGTGAACGAGCTCCATGCGAGGTGAAGGTCCAAACGCTCTTGTTAACAGCTGCCCGGGGCTGAGCTCACGTATGAAAAGACATCGGCGTTCCTTTGCGTTCCTTCACGTTCCTTGGCGGTCTGCCACCGCATAACGAGTGGACGCCGGGCATCACGTCATCCCGCCCCTGGCCGCTCGGGGGAAGGTCGCGGTCACCGAGGACGAGCTCCGCTCCTGGGGTGAGCGCCTCGGGCGCGCGGCCACGCCGCCGCTCATCATCGCCATCTCGGGCGACCTCGGGGCGGGGAAGACGACCCTGGCGCAGGCGATTTGTCGCGGCGCGGGCGTTCGGGAGCACGTGACGTCGCCGACGTTCGCCCTGGTCCAGCAATACGAGGGCGCACGCGCCCGCGTCTACCATCTCGATCTCTATCGTCTCGAGTCCGCTCGAGGCCTCGTGAACCTCGGCTGGGACGAGATCATGCGCGACGACGCCATTGTGCTCATCGAATGGCCGGAACGCGCCGAGGGGAGGGTTCCGGATGATGCGCTGCACGTGGAGCTGGAGCATCATCCGACCGATCCATCGCGCCGGCTGCTGCTCGCGGGATGACGCTCACGATCGCGATCGACGCCTCGACGTACAGCGCGAGCGTCGCGCTCCTCGACGGCGAGGCGTTGCTGCGCGAGCGGACCGTCGCGATGCGTGACGCGCGGCACGAACGTCTCATGCCGGCGGTGGCCGATGTGCTCGGTGATGTCGCAGTGCGTGACGTCGATCGGGTCGTGTGCGGGGCAGGGCCCGGCAGCTTCACGAGCCTGCGCATCGCGGCGTCGATCGCGAAGGGACTGGCGGTTGCCGCCGACAAGCCATTGTTCGCGGTGTCCTCGCTTGTGCTATCGATCGCGGGGTCGCAGGTTGCGTCATCAGACGGCCGATGGCTCGCCGTGCTCGATGCGATGCGGGGTGAGTCGTTCGCCCAGCTCATCGACGTGCGCGCATCGGGAGACATCAGCGAAGCCTCCCAGGTGCGCGTACTGCGGGAAGCTGAGCTCGCCGCGTTCGCGCGGACGGCGGGAGCGCGGGTCGCGGGGCCCGGCCGGGAGGTCGATGTGGTGCCTCACGCTCGCGGTGTCGCGCGTCTCAGCTCGCATCCTGCGCTGCGACAGCCGGTCGACATCGCCTCGTGGGAGCCGGACTACGGCCGGCTGGCGGAGGCGCAGGTTCGCTGGGAGGCAGCACACGGTCGCTCGTTGAGCAAGCAGTCGCCGTGACTGGAGGGACGGTGGCGGCACAGCGAATTCAGGTGGATTCCCCGAGGGAATCGATCAAGATCGACGCCGCCACGCGCGCCGATCTCGACGCCGTGCTGGCGCTCGAGACGACGGCCTTCGCGGACCCGTGGACGCGTGAGGCATTCGAGACGGCGCTTCGGGAGCGCCATTCGCGATTTCGCGTCGCGAGAGGCGCGGACGGGCGCCTGATAGGGTACGTCATCGCCTGGTTCGTGCTCGATGAAGGCGAGATCGCGAATCTGGCGGTCGTTCCATCGGCGCGCCGCCGCGGCATCGGGCGCGCCCTGCTCGAAGCCATCATCGCGGAAGCTCGCGCGACGCGCGTCGCGCGCCTGTTTCTCGAGGTACGAGAGTCCAACGCCAGCGCGCGCGCCTTGTACGCCGCGCGGGGCTTCCAACCGATCACGCGGCGGCCGCGGTACTATCGAAAACCGGTCGAAGACGCGATCGTGCTACGGTTGGATCTCTAGTCACATCCGGGTGCAACGGAATCGGGCGACGTGCGACATTTCGCTGGCGCACGGCGTCCGACCGATCGTTATCATAGCCCCACACCAAGGGGCCATCGCCAGGAGGAATCGTGAGTCGAAGCCTGAACAAGGTGACGTTGATCGGGAATCTCGGGGCCGATCCCGAGGTGCGCTCGACGTCCGGGGGAAATCGGGTGGCGACGTTCTCGCTCGCCACGAGCCGGTCGTGGAACTCGCCGTCCGGAGAGAAGCAGGAGAAGACGGAGTGGCATCGCTGCGTCGTCTGGAACTCCAAGACGTCGACGCTCGCCGACATCGTCGAGCGCTACCTGAAGAAGGGTGACAAGGTGTACGTGGAAGGGCGCATCGAGTACCGGCAGTGGCAGGACAAGGAAGGCCAGACCCGCTACAGCACGGAGATCAACGTCCGCGAGCTGATCATGCTGAGCGGCCGCAGTGGGCCCGCAGACGAAGGCGCCGAGGGCGCCAGCCGTCGCCCGGCGGCGGCCACGAAGGGCGCGACGAGCGCCGCGGGATCAGGTGGCGATTTCGAGGACTTCCGCGGGGCGCTGGAAGAGGAGGATGACGACCTGCCGTTTTAGGGTCTGGAAGAATGCGGAAGGCGGAATGCGGATCCGATGATGCGGATTCCGCATTCCGCATTCGCCCTCGTGACCTCCCCTCGCGCTCCCGCGTCTCCACTGTGGACAGAATCACCGGGTCCGTGGGCGAAGTGACCGATCGCGCCGCGGACGCCTTTTCTCTTGCCACTCTGGGGATCGTTCGATGCCGCGTCTTGAACGCAGCGCGCCGGTGAAGCGGCGCCCAGCCCTACACATGCTGCGCACGGCTGGAACGCGAGCGGCGCTCATCGCGCTCATCGCGCCGGCAATTGCACTCGCGCAAGAGGTCGAAGGCCGTCGCACGCACGTCGTGAAGACGGGTGACACCCTCTGGGACCTCGCCGGCATGTACCTGAGCGATCCGTTCCTCTGGCCAGAGATCTACCGCATCAACACGGACGTCGTCGAGGATCCTCACTGGATCTATCCCGGCGAAGTCCTTCAGATCCCGGGACCGGGCGAGTTGACGGTCGCGGCCGATCAGCCACTTCCGGTCACGGAAGGCGTCGAAGAGCAGCAGCAGCCCGCCGGTCCGACGATCTTCGCCCGGGCGCAGACGGGTACGCGCTACGCGCCGCGGCAGCTGACCGCGAATCGTCGCGTCGTCATGCCGGAGGAGATGGAGCGCGCCGCGGTTCGCGAAGGCGAGTTCATCGCCGCGCCGTGGATCGATCGCGACGGTGGTCCGGAGCAGCATGGACGCATCGTTGCCACGTCGGAGCTCCCCGGCATCGCGCAAGCGTCGGATCCGGTGCGCCTCGCACCGCATGACCGCGTCTACGTCCAGCTTCCGCGTGACGTCGCCGCGACGGCCGGCGAGCGCTACCTCTCGTACGAGCTCGGACCTTCCATACCTCAGGGACAGATCATCGTGCCCACCGGCATCCTGATCGTCGAGAAGCCCGGCGGCGACGAAGCCACGCTCGTGCGCATCGAGCGCATGTTCGGCGAGGTCAGAGTCGGCAACCGCTTCATTCCGCTGGAGCGCATGCAGCTGCCGACGGACGCCCGCCCCGCTCCTGTCGATCTTGGCGTGCGGAGTCGCGTGATCTGGGTCGCGAGCCGGGCCGTCCTTCCGTCGGTTCAGCACTACCTCCTCATCGACGCGAGCCGTAAAGACGGCGTCAGCCTCGGCGATCAGTTTACGCTCATGAAGGGGCGCTCCGAGCTCGCCGGCGGCGTGCGCCTTCCCGAGCAACCCGTGGCGCTCGCCCAGGTCGTACGCGTCACCGAGCGTGGTGCGACGGTGATGATCGTCGATCAGGTGCAGCCGAAGGTCCGCGAGGGCATGGAAGCGCGTTTGACGGCGAAGATGCCCTAGCAGGAGTGATTGTGTAGATTGGGCGACGCATGATCGCGATCGCCCACTCTCTCGCCATCACGCTGTACCTCGGCGCCGCGGCCCTGGCTGCGGCGCCGTTCGCGCGTCCGCTCCCAGCGCCTGTGAGGAGCGTCACAACGGTGCTGGGACTCGGGGTCGTCGCTCACACCGCCGGGTTGCTGGCGTTCGTTGTCACGCACGGCCAGGCGCCGGTTTCCGGTCTCGGTCCGGCACTGTCGCTGGCGTCACTGCTCGTCGCCGTCCTGTTACTGGCGGTGGAGCTCATCGCGCGCGACGTGAGCCTTTCGTTGGCCGCGGCTCCGCTCGCGGCTGCGCTGGCGGTCGTCGCCAACGTCGCGGGCCTGTCGCCCGCGGGAGTCGCGGACGGCGCGCAGGGCGCCTGGCTCGCCGCGCACGTGGCGTTGAGCTTTCTCGGCATCGCCAGCTTCGCGACCGCGGCGGCCGCGGGCGTCATGTACATGGTGGAGCGGCGCGAGCTGAAGGCCCGCCGCTTCGGAGCGATTTTCCGGTTCTTCCCTCCGCTGGAAACGCTCGACCGCGTCAATCACCTCGCGTCGCTCGCCGGCGGAATCGCGCTCACGCTTGGCGTCGCGATCGCCATCGCATACTCGGTGGAGTTTCGTACGGTGAACATGCCCCAGATTCTCTGGGGCGCCGTCGCATGGATCGCTCTGAGCGTCATCGCGATCGGGCGCGCGCTCGGTGGGTGGCAGGCGCGTCGTGCGGCGGTCGTAACGAGCACCTCGTTTGCCGCCGTGGTGCTCCTTTACGTCGCGCTTCGCGTCGCTGGCGCGGCGGATGGCGGATTCCTGTGAGCGGATACCCCGTGCTCCTCGACGGACGCGCGATCACCGCGCTCGTGGTGGGCGGGGGAGCCGTGGCGCTGCGAAAGGTCCGCGCGCTCCTGGCGGCCGGCGCTCGCGTTCGTGTGATCGCCCCCGCGGTCGAGGATGAGATGACCGCTCTGCTCGCGCGCGAGCCGTCGCTCACGATCGAGCAGCGCGCATTCGATGACGGAGACATTGGCGATGCGAACCTCGTCATCGCGGCGACCGATGATCGCTCCATCAACGCACGCGTGGGGCGCCTGGCTCGCGAGCGTCATCGCCTCGTGAACGTGGTCGACGCGGCGACCGATGGGAACTTCGTGAGCATGGCGACGCATCGCGCTGGCGATGTCGTCATCGCCGTCTCCGCCGGTGGGGTTCCACGCGCTGCCGCGCGCATTCGCGACGCGATCGCCGAGCGGTTCGATGACCGCTATGCGAGCGCCATTGCGGCCCTCCAGACCGCGCGCCGGCGCCTGCTGGATACGGGCGGAGCCGACGCCTGGGAGCGGGCGGCGGGACGGGCCCTCGATGACGACTTCTGCGCCCGCGTGGAATCGGGCGTCGTGCCCGCCGAGGTGGACGCGTGGCGCTGACGCTCGTCGGCGTGAGTCATCGCACCGCGGACATCGAGGTGCGCGAGCGTCTCGCCCACGCGCCGCACGAGATCCCACCGACACTGGCCGCGGTGCGCGCCGAGACCGGCGCGAGGGAAGCCGTGCTGCTCTCGACGTGCAACCGCACGGAGCTGTATCTCGTCGAAGGCGACCGTGACGCGACCGAGGGTGCGTGGGCCGCGCTTACGAGGCGCCTCGGGAGCGACGCGTCGGCGCATGGATACGTTAGGCGCGAGCGCGACGTCGTTCGGCATTTGTTCCGCGTCGCCTCGGGGCTCGATTCCATGATCCTCGGCGAGACGCAGATACAGGGGCAGGTGCGCGACGCGTGGCAAATGGGACGCTCACAGTCGTCGGCGGCGCTCAACCGTCTCTTCCAAACCGCCCTTCTCGTCGCCGGTCGCGTGCGTTCGGAAACGACGATCGGCCACGGCGCCGCCTCCATCAGCTCGGCCGCGGTACAGTTGGCGAAAAAGATCTTCGGATCACTGCAGGGCCGCCGGGCGATGATCCTCGGCGCAGGCGAGATGGCGGAGCTGGCGCTCGAGTGCCTGGCGGCGCAGGGGGTTCGCACCACGATGGTGGCGAACCGCACGTACGACCGCGCCTCGACGATCGCGTCGCGTCATGGCGCGACCGCGATGCATTACGACGAGTGCTGGCCACGGCTGGCCGAGGTGGACGTCATGGTGTGCTCCACGTCGGCGCCGCACGCGATCGTGGCGACGGCGCACATCGAGCCGACCCTCGCCGCGCGCGGCGACCGTCCCTTGTGCATTCTCGACATCGCGCTTCCACGCGACGTGGATCCGGCGGTGGGGAGCCTCGACAACGTCTATCTCTACGACCTCGACGACCTGCGTCAGGTGGTGGCCGCCACCGTCGATCAGCGCCGGAGCGAGGTTCCCAGCGCCGACCGCCTGATCGAGGAGGAAGTGGAAGCGTATTGGTCGTGGCTCGCGGGGCTGGCGGCCGTTCCCGTGCTCACCGAGTTCCGGTCGCGGATGGACGATGTTCGCGACCGCGAGCTCCGGCAGCTGCTGCGGCGACTCGAGCACCTGCCGCACTCGGATCGGCAAACCATCGAACACTTTTCCAGGGCACTGATGAACAAGTTCATGCACGAGCCGTCCGTCCGTCTGCGCGAAGCAGCCGCGAACGGTCGCGGGCTGGGGATCGTCGATGCGGTGCGCTACCTCTTCGCGCTCGAGGATGAGACGCGTCCCTCCGGCAAGTCCGCCGAGGACGATCGATGAGCCCGCGCGCCCTGGTGACCGGCGGAGCGGGCTTCATTGGCTCGCACGTCGCGGATCTGCTGCTCGCGAATGGCTTCGAGGTCACCGTCATCGACAACCTCGTGAGTGGGAACCGCGCGCAGGTGCCGAAGGCGGCGACCTTTCACGAGCTGGACATCACCGACGAACGCGCCGCGCGTCTGGTGCGCGAGTCTGGATTCGACGTGATCTGTCATCTCGCCGCGCAGATCGATGTCCGAAAGAGCGTCGCCGACCCGGTGCACGATTCACGCGTCAACATCGGCGGGACGCTCAACCTGCTCGAGGCGGTGCGACTCAGCGGGAAGACATCGACGCGATTCGTCTTTTCGTCCACCGGAGGAGCGGTCTACGGGGACCTCGTGGAGCCCCCGACGACGGAGGAGACGCCCAAGGATCCACAGTCGCCGTACGGGACGGCGAAGCTCAGCGTCGAGTACTACATGGGCTACTACGCACGCATTCACGGGCTCGACACCGTGGCGCTTCGTTATTCCAACGTTTATGGCCCGCGGCAGGACCCGCATGGTGAGGCGGGCGTCGTCGCGATCTTCTGCAATCGACTGCTCGATGGAACGCCGCTCACGATATTCGGGGATGGCAAGCAGACGCGTGACTACGTGTACGTCGGCGATGTGGCGCGCGCCAACCTGCTGGCGGCGACGCGTCCGCTCCCAACAATCGGTGCACTCGATGCGCGCGCGTTCAACATCGGGACCGCGGTTGAAACGGACGTCGTCGAGCTGGCGCGTCTGCTGCGCGAGATCGCGGGGACGAGCGTCGAAGCGAAGCATGCGCCGGAACGTCCGGGCGAACAGCGGCGATCGGCGGTGGATGTGCGCAAGGCACAGCGCGTGCTCGGCTGGCAGCCGAAAATGGGGCTCCGCGATGGGCTGGCGGAAACGTACCGCTTCTTCGCGGGCCGCCGCGAGGGAGCGCGCGCGTGATTCCACCGATCGTGCTCGCTCAGGTGTCGGAGGCGATCCCGACATCACCGTGGGAGATGGTCACGCACGCGACGATCATGACGCAGATCGTGCTGGTGATCCTGGTCGTGCTGTCGCTCATCAGCTGGGCGATCATGCTGCTCAAGTGGCGCGAGTTCCGGCGGATCCTCGATTCCGGGCACACCTTCATACGCGACTTCGAGCGCTCGGCGTCACTCGATGACGCGAGCGGTGCGGTGCGACGCAGCCCGCCCAGCCCGTTCACGCGTATCTTCACGCGTGCGGTGAATTTCTTCGCGGAGATGAAGCCCGGCGCACTACGCTCGACGGAGAGCCACGATCCGCTCCGTGGCTCGCAGGTGGAGGCGCTTCGGCTCGTGCTCGATGCCGAGACGACTGACGAGCGCGACCGCATGGGTCACTTCATTCCGTGGCTCGCGACGATCGGGTCGGTGAGCCCGCTCATCGGGCTGCTCGGCACGGTGCTCGGCGTCATCGATTCATTCATCGGAATCGCGACGAAGGGCTCGGGCAACATCAGCGCGGTCGCGCCCGGCGTGGCCGAGGCGCTGATCGCGACCGCCGCCGCGCTGGCCGTGGCCATTCCCGCGGTCTTCGGGTACAACATCTTCGCGAGCAAGCTCAACCGGCTGGAGAGCGAGCTGGAGGGTTTTGGGACGGAGATCATTGCGATGATGGTGCGGGAGGGGCGGATTTGAT
>DASRHU010000251.1:0-22595 GCA_035650335.1 Gemmatimonadaceae bacterium
AAAAAGAGGGAGCCGATGACAGCTCCCTCGCAACGAGCCTGCAGGGCGCGATCACGCCGCCTGTTCGCCGCGCGGCGCGCGCTTCACTTTTCCCGCGCTCAGACACTTGGTGCACACCTTCACCTTCGTCGTCTTGCCGTCGATGAGGACGCGCACGACCTGAAGGTTGGGCTTCCACACGCGACGCGTTTTGTTGTTCGCGTGCGAGACGTTGTTGCCGAACGCGACACCCTTCCCGCAGGTGAAGCAACGATTCATGCTGGCCATGGTCAGCCCTCGATGAGCTCGATGCGCGCCATCTCCGCGCCATCGCCCTTGCGATGGCCCGTCTTGAGGATGCGCGTGTATCCGCCAGCCCGCGATGCGTACCGCGGACCGATCTCCTGAAACAGCTTGTCGGCCGCCTCGCGCTTGCGCACGTGCCGGCCGGCGAGACGGCGCGCGTGCAGCGTGCCCTCCTTCGCCTTCGTGATGAGCTTCTCGACGAAGGGACGGAGCTCCTTGGCCTTCGCCTCGGTCGTCTCCACCTTCTCGTGCTCGATGAGCGATGTCGCGAGCCCGCGCATCAGCGCGAGCTTCTGCTCGCTCGTGCGGCGGAGCTGCCGCCCTGCCTTCCGGTGACGCATGACTCCTTACTCCTCCTCGTCCGGCGCGGCGGCGGCGGCGCGGCTCGGCGGCGTGCCCCAATCGATGACACGAACGCCATCAGCCGACTCCTCGTACCGCATTCCAAAGTTCAATCCCTCGCGCTCGAGCAGATCGGCGATCTCCTGGAGCGACTTCTTCCCGAAATTCTTGACCTGCAGCATCTGGCTCTCGGTCTGACGGACGAGGTCGCCCAGCGTCCGGATGTCCGAGTTCTTGAGCGAGTTCACCGACCGCACCGACAGCTCGAGCTCGTCGATCGGCGTCTTGAACAGCTGCTGGAGACGCGCGCCGTCGCCCGACTGCTCGCCGCCCGCGGCAACCATGGCCGGCGAGTGCGAGCCGAAGTTCGCGAAGTACTGGAAGTGCGTCTGCGCCAGCGCGGCCGCATAACTCACCGCTTCCTCGGGCGACACGGTGCCGTTCGTCTCGACCGTCAGCGTCAGCCGGTCGTAGTCGGTGCGCTGGCCAACGCGCGTCTCGGCCACCGCGAAGTTCGCCCGGCGAACCGGGTTGTAGATCGCGTCGATGCGAACGAGGTCCACCGGCAGACCACGATCGAGCGGGTGCTGGTCCGCCTCGATGTAACCACGCCCCTTGTTCACGTACAGCTCGACATTGATCTCGCGGTCGTCCTGCAGCGTGAAGAGGTGGTGACCGGGATCGACGATGCGGGCGCCACCAGCGCTCTCGACGTCACCCGCCGTTACCGGGCCTGCCTCCGACTTCTGAATGCGAAGGACGGCCTCATCGACATCGTCAGGCAGCGTCAGCACCAGCGACTTCAGGTTGCCGATGATCTGATGCACATCCTCGACGACGCCCGGGATGGTCTGGTGCTCGTGCAGCACGCCGTCAATGCGGAATCCCCACACCGCCGCGCCGCGCAGCGACGACAGCAGCATGCGCCGCATTGCGTTGCCCAGCGTGTGTCCAAAGCCGCGCTCCAGCGGCTGCAGCCGAAACTCGGCGACGTTCGGATTGTCCTCGCGCTTCGTCGCTTCGACGAGCTGCGGCCGGACGAGGCCGGAAAGATCGATGGTCTGTGCCATGTGTGTATGAACCTCGGGTCAATGCCGGAGGAATCGTCCCGGCAACGCCTCACCCCGCCCGCGACGCGCGGTGAGCTCGTAAGGGAGTCGCGGTCCCTTGACCCCAGGGGTCAGGGGTCAGGAGTCAAGAGTCAGGGGGTGTCAGGTTCGAGGTTTCAGGAGATGACTGCCCTACACCCAGTCACCTGCTGTTACGCAGTTCTCTCCTGCAACCGATACCCTGAGCCCCCCTGACTCCTGACTCCTGACTCCTGACTCCTGGTGTTAACTACTTCGAATAAAGCTCCACGATCAGCTGCTCCTGCGCCGCGATCGGAATGTTCTCGCGCGCGGGGCGCTCGAGCATGCGACCGCTGAACGTGTCGCGATCCACCGCGATCCAGGAGAGCGGTGCGCCGCGCGACGACTGATCCATCGCCATCAGGATCGACGTCTGCTCACGCGACTTCATGCGCACGCGAATCTCTTCGCCCGGCCTGACCAGATAGCTCGGGACATCGACGTTCTTCTGATTCACCTCGACGTGCCGGTGCCGAATGAGCTGCCGCGCCGCCTTGCGGCTCGACGCGAATCCCATCCGGTAGACGATGTTGTCGAGACGGCTCTCCAGCGCCGCGAGCAGGTTGTGTCCCGTGATGCCCGGGAGCTTCGCGACACGCTCGAACGTGTTGCGGAACTGCTGCTCGCTCACGCCGTAGATGCGCTTCACCTTCTGCTTCTCGCGCAGCTGCTTGGCGTACTCCGACGACTTGCGGCGGCGGGCCGTCGACTGGCCATGCTGGCCGGGCGCGTATGGACGACGCTCGACCGGGCATTTCTCGGTGAAGCACTTCGTCCCCTTGAGAAACAGCTTGGTCCCTTCACGCCGGCAAAGACGGCAGACCGGTCCGGTGTAACGCGACATCGGTCAGACCCTCCGGCGCTTCGGGGGACGGCAGCCGTTATGCGGAATCGGCGTGACGTCCTTGATCGAGCGGATCTGCAGGCCGGCGGCGGCCAACGCCTGAATGGCCGACTCGCGACCGCTCCCCGGTCCCTGCACGCGAACGTGCACCCGCTTCACGCCCAGTCCGAGCGCTTCGCGCGCGGCGGCTTCGGCGGCCACCGTCGCGGCGAACGGCGTGGACTTCTTGGAGCCCTTGAAGCCCGCCTTGCCTGACGACGCCCACGCGACGGCATTGCCGTGCGAGTCGGTGATCGTCACGATCGTGTTGTTGAACGTCGCGTTGACGTGGGCCACCCCTTCGGCCTCGACGACACGCTTCGCCTTCTTCGTACCCTTGGCAGTAGCCATTACTTGGTCACCTTCTTCTTCCCGGCGATGGCGCGGCGTGGTCCCTTCTTCGTGCGCGCGTTCGTGTGCGTGCGCTGTCCGCGAACCGGCAGCCCGCGGCGATGACGGCCGCCGCGATAGGAGCCGATATCCATCAAGCGCTTGATGTTCATGGCGACTTCCGTCCGAAGCGCGCCCTCGACGCGATAGTCACGCTCGATGACCTGACGCAGCCGATTGACGTCGGCATCGGACAGGTCCTTCACGCGCGTGTCGGGGCTGACACCCGTCTCGGTGAGGATGCGCCTGGAAACCGTCTTGCCGATTCCGTAGATGTACTGCAGGCCAACCTCGACGCGCTTCTCGCGCGGCAGATCGACGCCAGCGATTCGTGCCATATGCTCAGCCCTGCCGCTGCTTGTGCTTGGGGTTCCGCTTGCAGATGATGCGGATCACGCCGTTGCGCTTGATCACCTTGCAGTGCTCGCAGATCGGCTTGACGCTCGTGCGGACTTTCACGGATGCTCCACTCGTAACGGAAAAATTTGCGGTCAAGACCCTAAGCATAGCCACTGCATTGGCTTGACGCAAGGTGAGGAGCCCCGCGATGTCAGCGCCCAGCGACTCCGATTCTGAGCTCGACCAGACGCCATAGCCCCTCGTCCAGCCGAAACGCGGCGAACACCCGCTGCTCGACCACCGCGTCCGAGCCGCGAACCCGGAAACGTCTCCGCATCTCGGCGTATACGGTCTCCTGTCCGAGAGGTCGAATTTCGTCGAGCTCGAGCGCAACCTCGGTGGCGTCCTTGAAAAGTCGTTCGATCGCCCGCGCCGCCTGATCGGTCCCGAGCGGCGCGCTGGCCGCCTCGCCCGGGAGCTGGATCACGATGCGAATCGCGCCCGCCACGACCGCCGCCGCGTCCTGTCGCAACCACGCGGCGCGGATTCGATCGATGGCTTCGCGCGGGTCCTGCGCGAGGGCGACGGCGAACGCGATGAGTGCGCAGACCCTCATCCGACCGCCTCGACCACGCGCCGCATGGCGTCTCGCGGGTCGGCCGCCCCCGTGACCGTGCGGCCGAGCACGAGGTAGCTGGCTCCCGCCGCGACCGCCTCACCCGGCGTGGCCGGCCGAGCCTGGTCGTGCGTGTCGGATCCTGGAAGACGAATTCCAGGCACGAGAAGCCGGAGCGAGTCGCCGTGCGCCGCACGGACCGCGCTCGCCTCACCGGCGCCGCAGACGATCCCATGCGCGCCCGCCGCGCGAGCCACTTCAGCCAATCGCAGGACTTCCTCCTCGATCGTGTTGACCGTGCGCCCCCAGGACTCCGAGAGACGGCGCGCGTCCATTGACGTGAGGACGGTCACTCCCAGCACTCCGCAGTCCTCTCCCGCGCCGTCGACGGCGGCGCGCAGCATGTCGGTCCCGCCTGAGATGTGTACAGTAACGAGCGACGCTCCGAGCCGCGATGCGCTTCGGACCGCCCCACGGACGGTGTTCGGGATGTCGTGGAACTTCAGGTCGAGGAATACGTCCTTTCCGCGATCGCGGAGCCGCGTCACCGCCGCGGGGCCGGCGGCCGTGAACAGCTCGCTTCCGACCTTGTAGAAGTCGCAGCTGTCGCCGAGCGCATCGACGATGCGGTCTGCGTCCGCCTGCGATGGAGCATCGAGGGCGACGATCGCGCGGACCCTCCGCTCCTCGCTCACGTGCGCCATTCCAGCGTCCCGATCACCTCGCGAATCGACCGCACGCCATGTCGGGCGCACCAGTGCTCCAGCCCCCGGACCACGCGTTCCGGAGAGCGGGGGTCGCGCATCGAGGCCGTTCCGAGCGCGACGAGCGAGGCTCCGGCAATCAGGTATTGAAGGGCATCATCGGCCGTCGCGATGCCGCCGACGCCGACGACCGGCACCTTCACCGCCCGCGACACGCGCGCCGCCGCCAGCACACCGACCGGCATCACGGAGACTCCGCTCACGCCGCCGGTGCCGAAGCCTAGCGCGGGCCGTCTCGTCTCGATGTCGATGACCAGCCCGGGGATCGTGTTCACGACGGTGATTCCATCGGCCCCCGCATCGACCGCGATGGAGGCAGCCTGGCCGATGTCGGAGAGTGTCGGCGACAGCTTCACGAACACGGGACGCCGGGTCGCCTCACGAGCCCGGCTCACCACCTCACGCAGCGTTCGTGGGTCCGCCCCGAACTCCATGCCGCCGGCTCTCACGTTCGGACAGCTGACGTTGAGCTCGAACCCATCGACGCCGTCGGCGCCCTCCAGATACTGCACCACGGTCGCGAAATCCTCCGGCGCGTTGCCGACGACGTTCACCAGCACCCGAGCCCGCGACACGTTCGACGCAATCCAGGGCAGCTCGCGCTCGCGGACGTCGGCCATGCCCGGGTTCGCGAGGCCGACGGCGTTGATCATCCCTCCGGGAAACTCCGCCACGCGCGGGGCCGGGGCTCCTGAGCGCGGTTCCGGACTCACCGCCTTGGTCACCAGGCCACCGAGGGCGTCGATGTCCAGAACGTCGCTCAGCTCGCGGCCGTAGGCCGCGGTGCCGGCCGCGAGGAGAACGGGATTCTGAAAACGCAGACCCGCCGCTTCGACCTCGAGGCGATTGGCCTGCGCCGGGCGGCTCACGGGCGGCGACGCTCCGTCGCGACGCTGGCCGAATCGGTACGGGCGGTGGCGCCAAGCCACGTGTCGCGGAGCAGTCGGTCGTCGGAATCGAGCGCTGATTGCATTGCCGGCCGTCCGTCGAGCAGATGTACGTACGGCGAATCGCCGTATCGTGTCCGAGCGTGTGCGCGCCACGCGCTCGCCGAATCAGGCGTGAGGTCGGCGGCCGCAAGGAGCGCCTTCGGCGCGAGGGAGGAACCACTACGCTCCCGCGCAACCGTGAGGAAGAGTATTCGCGCCAGGCGCGGGGCACCAGCGACATCCCGCACGACTTCGGCCGCGAGAAAGAGCGATGCACCGGTGCTATCGCGCCCATCGGCGAGGCGCGCGGCCAATCGCAATGCGCTGTCGACGCGAGCGAGCTCATCGCCCTCGGCCTTCCTCGCTCGTGCGCGCTGGAGCGCCGCCTGCGCGTCCGCGAGTGAGGCCGCCGACCGGATGTCGGCGAGGGCCAAACGGGTCACGACGCTGCTGAGGACTCCCGTGTCGGCGCTCGTTCGCAACGCACGCTCGTAGTGCCGGCGAGCGCGATCGAGGTCCTCCGCTTTCTCCGCCCAGATGCCGGCGTCGATCAGAAGGCGGGCTCGCTCCACGCGTGAGGCGCGACTCGCCTGCGCGAGGTCGACGATGGTGTCCGACGCCGACGGATTCAGGTGCGCCAGGGTCTGCAGTGCCGGACGTACCGCGCCCAGGGAGTGCCATGCGCCTGCACGCTGCCGAAGCAGACGACGAGCGAGCTCCGGCTTGTTCGACGCAAGAGCACTGGACGCCAGCTCCCCGTCGAGGACATCGAAGCCGGCGATCTTCGCGAACGATGCGGCGTCCTCATCGCGACCCAGCGCGAGCGCGGCACGCGCGGCCGAGGCGGCGGACAGTCGTGCTAGCGCTTCATCCCGATTGGCCATCAACGGCGTGAGCGTGTCGAGAGCGCGCGCGGGCTCGTTCCGCCTCACGAGACAGGCGCCGCGTGCGAGACTCGCCTTCGCGCGAGAGCGCGCATCCCGGGATGGATGCGCTTGCCATTGCTCGAGGCGCTGCATGCCGTGCGCGCAGTCGCCGGTCATCGCGGCCGCGACGCCGCTGAGAAGCAGCGCGTCGTCAGCCCATTTGCTCCGCGGATATCGACGAACGACCGTGTCCGCCTTCGCCGAGGCCTCGCGCCAGGCGGCCTGCGCCACCGAATCGCGCCCATCGAGCGTGGCAGACTCGGCGCGCCTTACGAGTCCGCGGGCGTTGTACAATCCGTTGTAGTAGGCGCACCCGCAGGCGGCGACGAGGGTCAGCAGCGCGATCGCGCGCCTCATCGCCCGGCGGAGCCCAGCCGCCGCTCATACCGTTCGAGGTACTGCATGGTCGCATCGGCGATCGCCTCGGCGATCTCGCGTTGGCGCGCCGCACTGGAGATGTAGCGCGCTTCGGCGACGTTCGTCCCGAATCCGATCTCCACGAGGACGGCGGGCATGAACGCGGTGGTCAGCACCACGAAGCCGGCCTGCTTCACGCCTCGCGACGGCCCGGGATGCACCTTGCCGAGACCATCCTGGATGGCGGCCGCCAGCTCCTGCGATTCGCGCAGGTGCTCGTTCTGCGCCATGTCGTGAATGATGAAGCTCAGGGGATCGTCCTTCGGTGCCTGCGCAGCGGTCTCGAATCGGATCGCTTCGTTTTCCATCCGCTCGACGCGCCGCTCGTCCTCCGTCTTCGCCTCCGCGAGGAAATACGTTTCGAAGCCGCGCGCATCGCCGGGACGCCGCCAGCGCATGTTGGCGGCATTGACGTGGATCGAGAGGAACAGATCGCCGCCCGCTTCGTTCGCGATCGGTCCGCGGTCGTAGAGTCCAATGAGCGTGTCCCGCGTTCGCGTCATGATGACCTCGACACCGCGCCGTCGGAGCGAGCGAGCCAGCTCGAGCGAGACGGCGAGGGTGATATCCTTCTCGCGAATCTTGTTGCGGCCGCCGATCGGTCCCGTCATGCCGTTGTCCGGCCCCCCATGCCCGGCATCGACGACCACTCGTCGTCGCGTGCGCGCGCGCGGCGCCGGTGCTGGTGCGGTGACGCGCAGCTCGCTGCGGACGGGATCGAACGCGAGCCGCGAGGGGATGAGGCGCGGAAGCAGCTCCGACACCACCTGGAGCGGGACGAGCAGCCCGTTCCGATCGGCGACGGGCGATCCGCCTAACGGGATCACCGACGGTCCGATGCGCGCGTACGGCACCTGGTCGGACAGCGCGATCGACACGTCGAACACCGAAACGATGAACCGGCCCGGGCCATCATCCCGGACCACGATCGGGAGCGCCGGCGACAGCCGGTCGAGACGCACGGCCCGCCCGGTCGTGGTCTCGACGACCGGCGCGACGCTTTCGACCGTGCCGGCACGGGCCGAGACCACGGACGCCGGGATCACCGCGGCCTGGAGCCAGATGAAGAGGGTGGTGATCACCGGACCCGTGCGGCGCGAGCCATCTCGCGCTCGTCCTCGCGTTTCCGCTGATCGGCGCGCTTGTCGTGCAGCTTTTTCCCCTTGGCGAGCCCGATCGTGACCTTCGCCTTTCCGCGAGCGTTGAAGAACAGCTCGAGCGGAATCAACGTGAGTCCCTGCCGCTCCACACCGCCAATCAGCCGCCGGATCTCCTTCTTGTGCAGAAGGAGCTTCCGCGTCCGCGTGGGATCGTGGTTGAACTGGTTGCCCTGTTCGTACGGAGCAATGTGCAAATTCAACAGAAACACTTCGCCATCCCTGACTGTCGCGTAGGCATCGGTGAGGTTGGCCTTGCCCTGCCGAAGGGACTTCACCTCCGTCCCGCTCAGCACGACACCAGCCTCCCACGTCTCGAGGATGTGGTAGTCGTGTCGCGCGCGTTTGTTCCTGGCGACCGTGGTGGTCGGCGGTTTGTCAGCGGGCCTGGGCATCCGAGCGACGAGGTGCAAACACGCGGCCGCGCAAACTGGCGCGGAGCGGTGAGCGGGTGGGTAAGACAGCGGCGACGAGCAACGCGCACAAGAACTTAGACGTCTCGCACCGAGCGGGGCAACGCCGCATTGTCGCGTTGACTTGACCCTCTCGAAAGGGTAGGTTTCTCGACCGCGCCGAAGTGGTGGAACTGGTAGACGCGCTGCGTTCAGGGCGCAGTGGGCGATAGCCCGTGGGGGTTCGAGTCCCCCCTTCGGCATGACTGGCTGCTGACCGCCGCGACGGCGTCAGTAGCCAGTCGCGTTTGCGGCCACGTCGCCGGCGAGACGCGGCGCGCCGAAGTGCTCGCGCAGCGCTTCGTTCGACTCAGCGAGATATCGCGCCAGCACATCGCCAGCCTTCGCGACCGCGTCAGGGCCGCTCCCCTCCTTCCGGCCCGCGAACTCGAGCAGCGTCCGGCCCAGATGCCATCCGGTACCCGCGCCCGCGCGCGCGAGGAGCGCATCTCCGTAGGCACGAAGCCGGGCGTTGAGCTGTCGCTCGGCAATGCGGAGCCGGCCGGGCGCGATGCGAGTGTCACGCGCCAGGGCGCGCCCGAGCGCGGCGGCCACGGCGGAGGCGGTGCGGTCATCCAGTGCATCGCGCTGCGCGGTGAGCATGCCGAGCGCGCGCTTCGCGTAGCGGAGCTCCCACCGCGCGTGATCGAGATCGCCTCCCGTTGCCTGCGATGCCAGCCAGCGCACGTCCTCGTCAGGCGGCTCGGCGAAGAGCGCGCTCACGTAGGCGGCCGCGCGCGCGCGCAATGCCCGCCGAAGCCGCCATTCGCTCAGCATGCGAGGGCGTTCAGGCGTGGCACCGACCGGATCAGGCCTGAAGAACGGGAAGTCCGACGCGCTGCCGAACCGTGGACTCGTCGTGAAGGAGGTCGGCGAGGCTCACGCTCTGGAGCACGTCATCGATGCGACGCTGCAGCATCACCCACACGGGCCGAATGCTGCACTCGTGAGAGGCGGCGCACCGTTCCTCATCCACGGGGTGCGACACGCAGTGCAAGTCGAAGGTCGTCAGCTCCGACGCATGGATGACATCGCGAATCGAGATCTCCGATGCGTCTCTCGCCAGCAGATAACCCCCGCGCGCACCGCGAACGCTGCTCACGAGGTCGGCGCGTCGAAGGCGCAGGAGAATCTGCTCGACGTAGTCGGTGGGGAGGCGCTCTCGCTCCGCGATGTCGCGACCCGTGACCGGGCCTTCGTCGGCCCGCTTCGCCAGGTGCAGGGCGCAGATCACGCCGTATTCGGCCCAGGTTGTTATGCGCACGTCTTCAGGATAGGTGGCCCCGCCCAGCCGGACAAGGCTAGCCGGCCGCGACCGCCCCGTGCTTGCCGCCCGGAACGCCGATCTCCGTCATCTTTCGCAAGTCGAGCACGTCGTCGATCTGCTCCGGGGGAAGAACACGCTCCCGCGTGACGAGCTCGCGAATCAGCACGTTCTCCTTCACCGACCGCTTGCTGAGCTCGGCGGCCGCCGCGTAGCCGATTTGCGGCGCCAGTGCCGTGGCCAGGGCCGCGGAGCGCTCCAGCCAGTACGCCGCCATCTCCGGGTTCGCCTCGATTCCGGCGATGCACCGCTCGGTAAAGACGTTCGCGGCGTTGGTGAGGATCTGCATCGACAGCAGGACGTTGTACGCGATCACCGGCATCATCACGTTCAGCTCCAGCTGCCCGTGCTCCGCGGCGATGGCGACGCAGGTATCGTTGCCGATGACCTGGAAACAGACCTGGTTGACCATCTCCGGAATGGATGGATTGATCTTGCCCGGCATGATGGACGACCCGGGTTGCACTGCCGGGAGGCGGATTTCATCCAGCCCCGTTCGCGGGCCGCTCGCCATGAGCCGAAGGTCGCTCGAGATCTTGCTCAGGTCGAGCGCCAGCACGCGGAGCTGCGCGCTGAAGCCCGCGGCGTCACCCATGCTCTGCATCAGCTGCACGCGGTCCTTGCCGGCGCGCAGCTCGAGACGCGTCATCTGCCGGAGATGGCGGACCATCTTCTCCGGATATTCCGGCTCGACGTTGACGCCCGTGCCCACGGCGCTCCCGCCAATCCCGAGATCGCGCAGATAGTCGGCGGCCTCGGTGACGCGACGCAGCCCACGCTCGATCGTTCCGGCGTACGCCTCGAACTCCTGGCCGAGCCGGATCGGCATCGCGTCTTGCAGATGTGTGCGCCCCGACTTCACGACGTCGTCGAACTGCTCGCCTTTGCTGCGAAGCGCATCGCGCATCGCGGTGAACGCCGCGACGAGCGGCTGGAGCTGGGCGAGGGCGGCGAGGCGGATCGCCGTCGGGATCACGTCGTTGGTGGACTGCGCCATGTTGACGTGATCGTTCGGGTGCACGGGCGAGTACGTCCCACGCTTCGCGCCCAGCAGCTCGTTGGCGCGATTCGCGAGCACCTCGTTCACGTTCATGTTGTGCGAGGTACCCGCGCCGGCCTGGAACACATCGACGACGAACTGGTCGCGATGCTGTCCGGCGATCACCTCGTCGGCCGCTCGCACGATCGCATCCGCCAGCCGCGCCTCGAGACGCCCCGTATCCTTGTGCGTCAGCGCCGCCGCCTTCTTGATCCACACCGTCGCGAGAACGAAGGCGGGAAGCGGCCGAAGTCCGCTGATCGGAAAGTTCTCGGTGGCGCGGACGGTCTGCACACCGTACAACGCCTCCGCCGGAACTTCCTTGGGGCCTAACGGGTCCTTCTCAGTGCGTGTGGCCATTGACATGGCTCGGGCGACGGAGGGTCGTTCGGATGAAGCGGCGATCGTCCACCGGCCTACTGTGCCGGGCCTTGCTCGGTCTCGAACGCCGAGACGACGACCAGCACGCCGTCCGAGACCTCCTTCACGGAAACGCGCCACCGGGCGGCGTTGACCCGGCGCGACCCGGTCGTCGCGGTCCGCCACGCCGGAACGAGAGTCTCCGGGATCTCGGCCGATCCATCGTCCACGAGCGAGCAGAAGATCTGCTGGTTGGGCTCGACCTCACCGCTGACGCCGTACCGGAGCGAGAGCAGGATCTTCGTGCTGTCGTCCCCGGCGGGCGACCACGTGATCGGGAGCGGATCGCCGATCGGTGGCGTTGCCGGAACGGGGTCGACCGTGAACGGGCTCGCCGTCGCGATCGTTATGGTTCCTGAGGCGAACCCACCCGCCGCGCCGGGGACCGTGATGGTGACAGTTTCGCCGGGGTGGAACGGGAACCGGTCGCTCGACTCCATCACGTAGGACTCCCCGGAGGCGGTGATCACCGGGAAGAGGAACTTCGTGGTCGTCGGTGTGGACACGATGACGCTGTCCCCGGCGTCGAGAAAGCGAGGCAGCGTGCCTCCCTGGGTTGGGGCGGGATAGTCCATCACCTGACATTGGTCGCTCGCGAGGCGGCTCGTCGGGAGTGACAGCAGTCCGCTCCGATAAAAGACGGCTTGGGGGGAGAGCACCGTATCACTCGTGCCCACGACGGTGTTGAGCCCGATCACGCCGTAATTCGACTCCGGGATCGGCGTCGGATCGAGACAGGCGGCGAGCAACACGGGGGCCAGAAGGAGAGGCAGACGAACGTCGCGCATGAGAACTCCAGGCAAAGACTCGTTTCGGGATGCGGGCAATCTGAAATGTGGCACGGGGGACAGCGCCGAGACAACGGGCTGAGCCCCCACGAGGGGGCCCGGGGCCTCGATCACCGATCGAGGCCGGTGATCCGAACGGTTCCCGTCAGAAAAGGATTGGTGCGTCGTTCGCGCCCGATGCTGGTCGCCGGGCCATGCCCCGGGTAGACGATGGTCTCGTCAGGCAGCGCGCAAATACGCTCGAGCGATCGTTCGAGCTGTGCTCCGCTGGCCAGCGGCAGGTCCGTCCGCCCCACCGATCCGGCAAACAGGCAGTCACCGACGAACGCAACGCCATTTCCGTGGATCGCGACGTGACCCGGCGCGTGCCCCGGCACGTGGATCACCGAAAACTTGAGCGTGCCGACATGCAGTGTATCGCCGTCGGCCAGCGGTCGATCGGGAGGGGGCGGCTGTTCGACCCGCAGCCCGAAGACGATGCCGTGTTGCGCGGCGCTGTCGTAAATCGGCCGGTCGTGCGGATGAAGGTGGATGGGGACCGGTGTTGCGCGCACGATGGCCGCGATCGCCCCAACATGATCCATGTGTCCGTGTGTGAGCCAGATGGCCTCGAGCTCGGCCCGCTCGTCGCGCACGGCGTCGAGCAGCCGCTCCGCTTCCTCCCCTGGATCTATGAGGACCCCGCGACGCGTCGTCTCGTCAACGACGAGGTATGCGTTCTCCTCCAGCGGGCCGACCGTCAGGGTGCGAACGATCACACGGTGTAGCCGCCGCTCGACGCCAGAAGCGGATCGAGCTGCCCATTCTTCATCGCGGTCAGGTACTTCTCGGCCGCGATCGTGGCGGTCGTCGCGTCCCCCACGGCGGTGGTGACCTGACGGGTGAGCTGGGAGCGCACGTCGCCCGCGGCGAACAGCCCGCGCATCGACGTCTCCATGTTCGCGTCGGTGATGAGGTATCCGCCCTCGTCATGCTTCACGTGCCCTTCGATGATGCCGGTATTCGGACGGAAGCCGATGAAGACGAACATGCCGGTCACATCGAGCACCGACGTCTCGTCCGTGTTGACGTCACGCAGATGCAGCGCCTTCACGAGCCCCTGCGCATCGCCCTCGACGCGGTCGACGACCGTGTTCCAGATGACCTCGATCTTCGGATTCTCGAACACCCGCTTCTGCAGGATCTTCGACGCCCGCAGCTGATCCCGGCGGTGGATGAGGTAGACCTTCTCCGCATAACGGGTGAGAAAGTCGCTCTCCTCCGCGGCGGCATCGCCACCGCCGACGACGGCGATCCGGTGGCCTCGAAAGAACGCGCCGTCGCAGATCGCGCAGTACGAGACTCCCTTTCCCGCGTACTCCAGCTCACCAGGGACGCCGAGCTTCACCGGAGTGCCGCCGGCCGTGAGGATCACCGTCGGCGACCGGTAGATGTCGCCGGCATCGGTCACCGTCTCGAACCACCCGTCGTCGGTTCGTCGGACACGCTCGACCGTCGCGGTGTGCACCTCGACGCCGAACTTGCGAGCGTGCGCATCGAACTTTTGCGCGAGGTCCCACCCTTCGATATGCTCGAACCCCGGGTAATCCTCGATGATCTCGGTATTGAGGAGCTCACCTCCGGGTGCCCCGCGCTCCACGATGACCGCGCGCAGCATGGCCCGCCCGGCGTACATACCGGCGGTCATGCCGGCCGGACCGGCGCCGACGATGACGACCTCGTACTCGTGCGTTTTCGGCATTACTCGCCTCTAGTCTCTCTCGATGAACGCACGGCGGTCAGGCGGCGTGCCCGTGGCCGACGTGGAGAATGTCGAGTGCCCCGTGACAATGGGAGACCGTCCCCACCAGCACGTCGGCGGCGTCGTTCGCCGCCGCGTGCGCGACCAGCGCGTCTCCCGCGAGCACCGCCCGAGTGTCGAACATCCCGACCCCGTACGCGCGATGCTCACAATGAAAAATGACCGGCCCCGCAAGGGGTGCCCCGCGGCGGTTCTCCGCCTCGACGTACCGCCGCACCGCCACGGGCATGCTCCAGGTGCGCGGCGCCCTGATCGCCGGACACTTCGCCGGCTCGATGCAATTCACCGGACATGTCCATTCGGCGAAGCTGACGACGTGCGTCCCGGAGGGGACCGCTCGCTGCCAGGGGATGTCGGGCGCCCGCGAAAGTCCGCGGCGCTCGATGGTGCGTCGCGGCCAGCGGTGCCGCGCCCGTCGCATGAGCCAGTCGAACATCAGGTGCGGCATGAGCGGCGACGGCACGATCGCGTCCCGCTCAGCTTGGGGGGATGCCGCGGCGGACTCGAGGTACTCATCGAAGAACGCATCCCACTCGCGCTCGACGATTCGCACGTCGGACCCCTCGGAGGCGAGGCTCGCGGCCTGACACTGGGCATCCCGATCGATCACGAGCAGCGCCTCGAAGGAGATCGCACCGGCATCGCGGGCGCGCCGCAACTGACGTACGTAGTACGAGCCATAGCATCCGCCGCCGACGATGAGGATGCGCCCGTGCGCCGTCGGCCTAACGAACATGCCGCCCACCGTCGACCACCAGCGTCTCGCCGGTGACGTAGTCGGCATCGATCAGGTACAGCACGGCACGGGTGACGTCGTCGGGTGAGCCGAGGCGGCCAAGGGGCGTGGTGCTCGTCAGGCGCTCGGCATCATCGGCGCTCCAGTCGTCGGGCAGCAGCACGGCGCCCGGCGCCACCGCGTTGACGCGAATGCGCGGCGCGAGCCGCTTCGCCAGCGCGCGGGTGATGTGGACGACTCCGGCCTTCGATGCGCCGTGGGGGATGTACCCCGTCCATGCCTCGAACGCCGCCAGGTCGGCAATGTTGATGATGACGCCTCCCTCCGTCATGCGCGCGGCCGCCGCCTTCGCGCAGAAAAACGGCGCGCGCAGGTTGAGCGCGAAGATGTCGTCCCACACGGGCTCGGTCACGTCCTCGATCGGCGTGCGGATCATGACCGCCGCCGAGTTCACCAGGACGTCGAGCCCGCCGAATCGGCTCACCACCTCGCTCACCAGCTGCTCCGGCGCGCCCGCCCGCCGCAAATCGGCGCGGAGGGTAATCGCCTCGCCGCCGGCCGCGCGCACCTGCCTCGCCGTCTCGTCGGCGCCCTGTTGCGCTTCATGGAAATGCACCGCCACTCGCATGCCGCGCCCGCCGAGGGCCACGGCCAGCGCACGCCCCAGCCGCCGGCCCGCGCCGGTCACCAGCGCGATGCGGCCGGCGCGGGAGGGATTACTCCCGGAAGGGCGCGACGACGTCATCGGGGAGCGGCGCACCGCGCGCGGCAAACGCGATGGTTCCATCGGACCGGATCGCGTACACCGTTCGCTGGATGCCCCGCCCGTCCGGCTTCAGTGCCCGGTAGGCGGTCGCGAGGGCACGATCGGGATCGCTGAGCAACGGGAATGGTAACCCGAGCTTGCGCGCGTACTTGTCGTGGGCCTCGGCGTCGGCCGGATTTACACCCAGCGGTTGGACCCCATTCGCCCGAAACGTCTCCATCTCATCGCGCACGGCGGAGAGTTGGCGGTTTCAGCCAGGGGTGTTGTTCCCGGGATAGAAGAAGAGCGCGACGTGGCCGCGCGCGAGCAGGTCGGCGAGATGATACCGCTTCCCGTCACTCGCCTCGGCGGCGAAGTCGGGGGCCCGGGTCCCCACGCCGAGCGGTGATGTCTCTGTCATGCCACCCGCTCCGAACTCGATCGCTCACGCACGAGCGCCTCCTGTCGTTCCAGCCATGCCATCGGGACGTGCATGTTGCCAATCATTCGTGGGCCCTCCGCGAGCCCGTGCCAGTCGGATCCCCCGCTCGGCACCAGGTCGAGATACTCCGTCAGCGTGCCTAACCGCGCAACGTCCTCCGCGGTGTGGCCTGGATGCCGAACCTCGACACCGTCGAAGCCCAGGCGCTTGAGGGCCTCGAGTCGTGCGCGGGTCCCATCGGGACCGGGGTGCGCGACGACGGCCAATCCCCCCGCGTCGTGCAGGATTTGCACGGCTTCCGCGAGGGCGAGCCGCTCCTTCGGGACGTACGCAGGTCGGCCGCTGCCGATGAGCCGATCGAAGGCATCCCGGTGATCCTTCGCCCATCCGTTCGCGATGAGGACTCGAGCCACGTGCGGACGGCCGACGGCGCCCGCGCCCGCCTCGCGCCACACGGCCTCGAGGTCGATCGGAAAGCCTAACGACCGCAGTCGGTCGACGATCTGCGCCGCGCGCGTGCGACGTGTCGCGCGAAATCCCGCAAGCCGCTCCTCGAGCGCCGCGAGACGCGTGAGGTGCAGTCCGAGGACGTGAATCTCCCGATCGCCCTCGTGCGCGCTCAGCTCCACACCCGCGATCACACGGACATTCTGTGCCTCGCCGGCGGCGCGCGCTTCCGCGATGCCGTCGAGGGTATCGTGATCGGTGAGCGCGATCGCGCTCAGCCCCGCGGTCCGCGCGGCGGTGACGAGGTCGGTGGGCGACAGCATCCCATCCGACGCCGTGGAGTGCATGTGCAGATCGACGAAGCGCTCCGCGCGACTCGCCGGAGCCGCGATTCCGGTCACTGCCGGTAGCCTGCCTCGGGCGACGTAAAGCTCGGCTGCGAGTACTCGAAGAGCCGCTCGAGCTCGGCGCTCGACATCTCGGCCAGCGACTGCTCGCGCGACCGGGCGCCCTGCGGAGAGTACCGGGTGACCCGCACCTCGCGCTCCGGGCCCGAGCCCCGCACGAAGACGAGACCGAACTCGTCGCGGTCGTATTGAGTAATCCGTCCGGACGGGTAGACGTCCCAGGTCGCCCCGCCGATGGTGATCGTTCGTGCAGGCATCTCAGCTCAGCTCCACTTCCTCATAGACGCGGCCGGGATCGAGCAGCTGATCCGGTGCATTCTCGAGCGCCGCGTGCAGCGTGTCACGATCCGACGCCTCGACGAACTCGATGAAGGCACCGGGTAATCCCGCCTCCTCGAATACCCAGTACCGGCAATTGGCGTGCTGGTAGTACGTGCGACGCATGCGGGCACGCTCGAGGTGCTTCTTGCGTTCAGGCGCGGGCACGATCGTTCGCTGCATGGCGAGCGTACGCGACATGCTATAACCCCTGTTCGGGAAAGGTCTCGATTTCTCGCTTGACGTGCGCGAGGAACTGGTCGGCCACGGCCCCATCGATGATGCGGTGATCGAACGAAATCGAGAAGAACGAGCACGTGCGTATCGCGATCGTGTCCTCGCCGTCGGCGCCCGTGATCACCTTCGGCCGCTTCTCGATCGTGCCCACGCCCAGGATCGCGACCTGGGGTTGACTGATGATCGGGGTTCCCATGAGGGAGCCGAAGATGCCGGGGTTGGTGATGGTGAACGTGCCGTCCTGCACTTCGCGAGGATCGAGCTTCTTCGCGCGCGCACGCGTCGCCAGATCGTTGAGCGCTTTCGTGAGGCCGACGAGCGACATCTCATCGGCTCGCTTGATCACCGGGACGATCAGCCCCCAATCGAGCGCGACGGCGACACCGATGTTGTACTGCTTGCGATAGATGATGCTCTGTCGCGCGACCGAGGAGTTCATCACCGGGTACGCCTGGAGACCAGCCACCACCGCCTTGATGATGAACGGGGTGTAGGTGAGCTTGAGCCCGTTTTCCTTCTCGAACCGCGCGCGATGCATGGCGCGGAGACGCGCGATGCGGGTGAAGTCGATCTCCATGAACGAGGTGACGTGCGCGGACGTGCGCCGCGACATCACCATGTGCTCGCTGATGCGCTGCCGCATGACCGACATTGGCTCGACGACGTCGCCGGGCCACGGCTCGGGAACGGGACCGTGCTGCTCCACGCTTCCCGGGGCATGCATCGACGGCCCGCCGGCGGCGGGCGCACGTCCGCCGCCAACCGCGCCCGTCTCGAGGTAGCCGAGCAGATCGCGCTTGGTCACGCGCCCGGCGATGCCGGTGCCTTGCAGCGAGGTGATCTCGACACCGTGCTCGGCCGCCATACGTCGAACGAGGGGCGAGCTCCGGGTGCGCAGCCGTTCCTCGAGCGAGTTGGCGGCCGGCGCTGATTTGGCGGTGGGCGCGGCGGGGGGATGCGCGACCGCCGGTGATTTGCGGGTAGATTCTGTTTTCGGGGGGGGCCCCCCAGCGGGTGCGGCGGCCGCTTTCGTTCCGGAATTTCCACCTGCGGCGGTGGCCGCCGGTTCCGGCGCTTTCCCACCGACGGCGGCGCCCTTTTCCGTCTCGAGACGAGCGACGACCGTCTGCACCGGCACCGTCTGCCCTTCGGTCACGAGAATCTCGGCCAGCACCCCGGCCGAGGGCGCGGGGATCTCCGCGTCGACCTTGTCGGTCGAGATCTCGAAGATCGGCTCGTCCCGCTTCACCTCGTCTCCGACCTTCTTCAACCATCGGGAGACGGTGCCTTCGGCAATGGACTCGCCCATCTGCGGCATGATCACGTCGACTCGTGCCACGACTATCTCCTCTTCGTTGGATCCGCCGATTCACGATCGGGCCGCAGCCGCAGCACGATCGCCGTCGCCAGCGACAGCGCACCAATCACTCCAGCCGGCACTACGAACGACCAAATGTCGCACGCCGGAAACCCCGACGGGGGCTCGCACCCCCGAACCGAACCCACGATCTTCGCCGCAGCCGCTCCGATCATTCCTCCGGCGAAGAATCCAGGAATCGAAAAGAGACATCCGACTGCATAACGCGAAGGACCGCCCTCCCCTGCCACCTCAGTACGCCGCGAGCTTCCGCGCCACCGTGACGATATCCGCCGTCTGCGGCAGCACGTAGTCCTCGAGCGGCGGTGAGTACGGGAGCGGAACGTCCGCCGCCGTCACGCGAAGTACCGGCGCATCGAGCCACTCGAATGCCTGCTCGTTGATGCGGGCCGTGACTTCGCCCGCCACACCGCCGGTGCGCGTGTCCTCGTGCACCACCATCACGCGATTCGTCTTCTTGACCGTTTCCATGATGGCCGCGTCATCCATCGGCAACAGCGAGCGCAAATCCAGGATCTCGACCGACAGGCCGTCTTCCTTCTCGAGCTGTTCCGCCGCTTCGAGCGCCTTCCAGACGGTGGCCGCGTACGTGATGATCGACACGTCGCGTCCCTCGCGCGCCCGGCGAGCCTTGCCGATCGGCACCACGTGATCGCCAGCGGGAAGCGCTTCCTTGATGCGTCGGTAAAGATACTTGTGCTCGAAGAACAGCACGGGATCGTCATCGCGAATCGCCGCCTTGAGCAGACCCTTCGCATCGCTCGGCGTCGCCGGATAGACGATCTTCAATCCGGGGGTGTGCAGGAACGCGGCCTCCGGATTCTGCGAATGAAACGGCCCGCCGCGCACGTAGCCGCCACTCGGCCCACGCACGACGATCGGACACGGCAGCATTGCGCGGTACCGTGACGTCGCGACGTAGTTGGTCAACATGTCGTACGCGCACGAGATGAAGTCGATGAACTGCATCTCGACCACGGGACGCATTCCCATGTGCGCCGCACCCGCCGCGGCACCGACGAATCCTGCCTCGGAGATCGGAGTATCGATGACCCGATCTTCGCCGAACCGGGCGAGAAGGCCGTCGGTGACCTTGAACGCCCCGCCGTAAACGCCAATGTCCTCGCCGAGCAGCAAGACCCGCTCGTCGCGCTCCATCTCCTCGAGAAGTGCTTCTCGAATCGCTTCGAGGTAGGTGGCTTCAGCCATTGAAGGTCCCCCACCCCGCCGGGCGCTCGTGCTCGGCCACCACACTTCGGACTCCGCTCCGATACCAGAGCGGTGCCACACCGGGTGGATCCGCGTACACTCCGACGAGCGCGTCGGCCGGCTCGGGCATCGGCGACGCCTCGGCGATGTCGGTGGCGGCGTCGATCTCCTCGGTCACGCGAGCATCCACCGCCGTCATCTCGGATTCGGGAACCTCGAGATCCTCGTGAAGCACGCGCAGGTAGCGATCGAGCGGATCGTTCTCCCGCTCCCAGCGCTCGATCTCTCCGGCGGGAACGTACGACTGGTTGTCGTGCTCCGCGTGTCCCTTCCGCCGGTACGTCACGACCTCGATGAGCGCGGCGCCTTCGCCGCGTCGCGCGCGATCGACCGCTTCTTTCGTCACGTCGTAGACCGCCAGGACATCGTTCCCGTCCACCCGCACGCCCGGGATGCCGTACGCCATTGCCTTGTCCTTCAGCTCATCCACTGCCGTCTGTTTCGTCAACGGCGTCGAGTACGCATACCCATTGTTCTCGACGATGACGACCAGCGGGCAGCGCTGCACCGCGGCGAAGTTGAGCCCCTCGTGAAACGCGCCCGTCGAGGTGGCGCCGTCGCCCGCGTAGACCAGGCCCACGCGCTCTTCACGCCGAAGCTTGAAGGACAGCGTGACACCGGCCATCACGGGAACCATGTCGCCAAGATGGGAGATCTGGCCGATGAACCCACGCTCGAGATCGCCGTAATGGATGTTGAGCTCCCGTCCGCGCGTCGGCGAATCGCCCTTGGCCATGTACTGGCGGATGATTTCGACCGGCTGCGCGCCCTTGACGAGCATCGAGCCGAGATTGCGGATGAGCGGCGAAAGGAAGTCCCGCCGCTCGAGAGCGAACGCGCTTCCGACCGCGTCGGCCTCCTGCCCTAACGAGCGGAAGAGGCCGCCGATGACCTTCGTCTGTCGATAAAGATTGACGAGCCGCTCCTCGAGAGACCGGGTGAGGCGCATCCAGTAATAGAGCTCGAGATGCTGCGCCTTCGTCAGGCGGTCCGAGGGCCGTGCCGACGTCCGGGACGGGGCTTTCCCGGCGGCCCTTGGCCTCTGGCCCTTGGCCCTTGGCCCGGCCCTCCTCGCCATCAGTACGCGGCCGCCAGCTTGTGCGACGGATCCGCTTCGCGATGTACCCGCACGAAGAACCGCTTCACGTTCCGATCGAGGCGGCTCTCCCCCACCTGGTCCGTCTCCGCCTCAATGAACGTGTAGTGTCCACCCTCGGGCTTCGCCGACACCTTCAGCGTCCCGAGGTCACCAGCATAGACCCGAGCACGCTCGGCGGACGACTCCCGATCGAGACCAAGCGTCGGGAAGTACGCATCCGCGGCGGCCAGGACCTCCGCCGGCGAGATGTGCGTCCGATGGAAGTGCCTCATGATCCGGTATCACCCGGATACGCCGGCCCTTCGCGCCGAATGTCCTGCCGCCAGTCGACGCGCTCGAGCCTGCTGGTCGAGTCGCGGCGGAATTCGAGCGCCATCGCCCAGTTGCCCGCGGTGACGAAGTTCAGGTTCCCCGTGTACGTGCCAACCTGCTCGGCGGGCGCGAGACCGTCCCACACGGTACGTCGATCGGGGTCGTCGGGACCCGCGTTGCTCGCGAAGATCCGCCCCTCTCCGCCTTCGATCGGCTGCTTCGTCTTCCGATCGTTCACGACGACGGTATACACGGTTCGTTCGCGCGCCCGTGGCGGAAGTGGATCGGCGGTGATGCGGAACGAATAGCTGTCCGTGTCGAGCCGCAGCGCGAATGGCTGAGGCTCGGGACGGCAGGCGATGGCCAGAAGGCCGACGGCCATCAGCAAAGCGGTCAGGCGGTGCCTCACGAGGGATAGTACTCCAGACCGAGGTGGGTGATCTGCTCCTCGCCCATCAGATGCCGCAGCGTGTTCTTCAGCTTCGTCTGCTGGATGAACAGATCGTGCTCCGGCTGAAGCCCCTGCGCGGCCATGGGACTCTTGAAGTAGAAGGACAGCCACTCCTGGATGCCTTTCATGCCGGCCCGATGCGCGAAGTCCATGAACAGCGCGAGGTCGAGGACGATGGGAGCGGCGAGAATCGAATCGCGGCAGAGGAAGTTCACCTTGATCTGCATCGGGTAGCCCATCCACCCGACGATGTCGATGTTGTCCCACCCTTCCTTATTGTCGCCGCGCGGCGGGTAATAGTTGATGCGCACGACGTGCGAGAACCCGTTGTACAGCTCGGGATAGAGCTCGGGCTGCAGGATCGTGTGCAGCACGCTGAGCTTCGACTCCTCCTTTGTCTTGAACGACGCCGGATCGTCGAGCACCTCACCATCGCGGTTGCCGAGGATGTTCGTCGAGTACCACCCCTCGAGACCCAGCATGCGCGCCTTGAGCCCGGGCGCGATGACCGTCTTCATCCACGTCTGGCCTGTCTTGAAATCCTTCCCCGAGAGCGGTACTCCGCGCGCCGTTGCCAGCTGAAGCAGCGCGGGGGTGTCGACGGTGAGGTTCGGGGCGCCATTGGCAAAGGGAACGCGCTCTTTCAAGCATGCCCACGCGTAGATCTGCGAGTTCGAGATGCCCGGATCGTTCTTCTTGAGACCCGCTTCGAACGACGCGATCGACTTGTGGACGCCCGACGGCGGGAAGTA
>DASRHU010000252.1:0-57988 GCA_035650335.1 Gemmatimonadaceae bacterium
CCGGGCATGGCATGATGCACGACGAGCCGGACATTCGGCTTGTCGATCCCCATGCCGAAGGCGTTGGTCGCGACGATGACGCGCGCCGTCTCGCTCATGAACGCGTCCTGCACGTCGCGACGGTGGGCATCGTCGAGACCGGCGTGATACGCCACCGTCCGGATGCGCGCGCGCTCGAGGACCGTCGCGATACGCTCGACCGCGCGCCGTGTCGCCGCGTACACCACCGCGAGCCCATCGTGCTCGCGCAGGGTCTGCACGAGCGCCGCGTCCTTGTCGTCGTCGGTACGCGTACGGACGACGTGATAGCTCAGGTTGGTGCGGTCGAACCCGGTGATGATCGTTTCGGGCGAGCGCAGGGCGAGCTGCGTCGCGATGTCGCGCCGCACCTCCGGGGTCGCGGTCGCGGTGAGCGCGATCGTCGGCGGACCGCCAAGCCGCTCGCGCACGGCGCGAATTCGCAGGTAGCTCGGACGGAAATCATGCCCCCACTCGCTGATGCAGTGGGATTCGTCGACGGCAAGCAGCGAGATGCCGATCGCCTTGAGCCGCTCCGCGAACCCGGGAACATCGAAGCGCTCGGGGGCGACGTAGAGCATGCGAAGCTCGCCGCGCTGCGCCCGAGCCATGCGGTCGGCGACCTCACTCGACGTCAGCGAGGAGTTGATGAAGGCTGCCGGAAGGCCCCGCGCGCGGAGCGCGTCCACCTGATCCTTCATCAGCGAGATCAGCGGTGAGACGACCACCGTCAGGCCCGGAAGCACCAGAGCGGGGACCTGATAGCAGAGCGACTTCCCTCCTCCGGTCGGGAGGATCACCAGCGTGTCCCGTCCGGCGAGGACGGAGCTCACCGCGCGCTCCTGTCCCGGCCGGAAATCCGGATAGCCAAAGCGCTCGCGGAGGACGGCGCGGGCGTCTTCGAGAGCCGTGCTCGCGGTGATCGGGGTGCTCAGAGTGGTCGGGGTTGGTGCGAAGTGACAGTAGACGCCAGAAGCGGCGACGCCGCATCGGCAGAACGCCGATCGGCGCTAGACGGCGCGCGCAAAGTGGCCACGAGTGAACGCTTCACCGACTACCGCGCGGACGGGCTCGAACCGGGGATGCCGCGAACTGGCGAGGTCATCCAGCATCCGGCGATAGCCGGCAATCACCTCCGCGATCGGCTCGTCAGGCACGTTGAACAGGGCGTGAACGCCACGAACGCCGGCGTTCCACAGCCGCGCCAGATACTCGCTCCCCTCGAGCGGCCGGGAGTGGAGCAGGCGGTTTCGACATGCCGTGTCGGTCGCGACGGCAAAGGTGTATCCCGCCGGATCCGTGAGCTGAACCGTCGGATGCTTCTGCACGCAGAGGTCGCGACAGGTGGTGGCGGCGCGCTCGTACGCCGCCGAGAGCACACAGTGCTCGATCGTCATCCCCTCCGGGCGGCCATACATCACCACGTCGAACCCATGCCCCGACCACGGGGCGACGAGCGCTTCGATTTCGCCGACGGTGAGCTCGATCGAGGCGACGATGCGTGACGCGCCAAGCCGGAAGTACTCCGCCGCGGTGTGCTGGTTGAAGCAGTTCACGGCATAATCCGCGACGACATCACGTCCTTCGGCCGTGAGCTCAGCCACGAGGCCGACGTGCCCCGACAACAGGGGGACGTCGAGCTGCATCCACTTCGCCAACGTCTCGCGCTCCTCCTGACGGAGAATGGTCGGCGTGCGGAGCCGGAAGCCGATGCCGCGCCTCCGGAGCTCGTCGGCGAGCGATCGCACGCGCGAGATCGGAGGCAGCGGATGACGCAGGAACGGATCGAAGACGATCTCCGTGGCGCCCGCGGCGGCGGCCTCACGAGCGTCGGCGACGCGATACACCGAGGCGACGAGGCGACCCGCGTGATCGCCGGACGCCGGCCGCGCATCGGCGCTGACGTCGGCAACCGCCGCCTCGATCGACGCACGCCGGTCGGCAAGCCGTGCCGTGGCGGCCCACGCCCGGCGATTGGCGAGTTGATCGACGGCGCTTTGCCGCATGCGGTTCAGCTCGCTCACCGGGAGGAAAAGTCCGGACGCCAGACCGCTGGTGTCGACGGCGCCAAGGGCAAACGGCGTATTCCCCAGTCGTCCGAGCTGATCGCGAAGCTGTCGCTCCCCGAGAGCGTGCTGCCGCGCCGGCCCGAGCTGCGACTCGCTCCGCTCGACCACCGAGTCATTATCAGCGGTGAAGACGGCCCGCAGATGCGCGCCTGGGGCGCCGAACACACGAACGTCGAGGCGCGCCTTCGGACCTCCGTCCTGCTCGCCTATCGATGCGTAGCTGGCTCGTGCGCGCTCGAGGAGAGCCGCGTGTGCCGTCCGCATCACTGCCCATCCCGCCGGCACATGGGTGGCGGTGCGCACCGCCTGCCTCACGAGCCCGGCGCGGTCGGAGAGCGTGCGGACTTCCTGGACCGCGAAACCAACGGTGCCGCCGCGCGCCGGAGGCGGGGGCTCGAACCCGAGTCCGTCGCCTGGCGACACAGGCGACGAGACCTCGATGATCAGCTCTCCTCGCTCGTATCCCTTCACCACTCCCAGCGGCATCCCGCGGTTGTCAGGTTGGTCCCGCGTGACGTATTCGCGCCCGGCCCGACCTCCGAGCATGCCGCCAGTGAAGCCGCGCGAGTAAATCTGAACGAGCGGCTCCATGTCGCCCTCCGACGGAGCAGCCTGCTCCCCACGCTCGACGCGTTTCAGGAACTCCCGATACGTCCGGGTGACCGTCGCCACGTACTCGGGCTTCTTCTTTCTCCCCTCGATCTTGAGACAGGAGATGCCAAGCTCCGCCAGCGCGTCGAGGTGCTCGGCGGCCGCGAGATCCTTCGCCGAGATCAGGTACCCCCGGTCGATCGTGTCGCCGGTCGTGGCATCGGTCAGGACGTAGTCCTTGCGGCAGGACTGTGCGCACGACCCGCGATTCGCGCTTCGCTCGGAGATCATTCCCGACATGAAGCACTGACCGGAGTACGCGATGCATAACGCGCCGTGAATGAAGGACTCGAGCCCGAGCTCCGGAACGGCTTCGCGAATTCCGCGAATGTCCTCGAGCGTGTTTTCGCGCGCGAGCACGACGCGAGACATCCCAAGGCGCTGAAGCACGCGGGCTCCCGCGGCATCGTGCACCGTCATCTGGGTCGAGCCGTGAAGCTCGAAACCAGGATAGACCTGCTGCACCAGTCGGATGAGGCCGACGTCCTGCACGATCGCCGCGTCCACACCCCGGTCGATGGCCTCACCGAGAAGCATGAGCGCGTCGCCAAGCTCATTCGGCTTGAGCAGTGTGTTCAGCGTGAGGTAGACGCGCGCACCGCGACCATGTGCCAGGCGGCACGCCTCCGCGACTTCGTCGAGCGTGAGCTGAGCGCCCTCATCGCGCGCATTGAACCGTTCGGCGCCGAGGTACACGGCGTCGGCGCCGTTAGCGACGGCGGCGCGAACGGCATCGAGCGAGCCAGCGGGGGCGAGGAGCTCGGGAACGCGGCGGGACATGGCGGGAAATCTAAGGGGTCGAAGGGGATCGAAGGGGATCGAAGGGGTCCAAGGGGTGGAAAGGCGAACGGCGGCGCAAAGCGCCGCCGTTCGCTCATCTGATGAGCGCGCCTGGCTGCGAAGCAGCCGGCGCGCTTTCCACCCCTTCGACCGCCGTCGATCCCCTTCGATCCCCTTCGACCCCCTGGGCCTCTACGCCGCCAGGTCCTTCAGCGCGTCGCCGACGTCGCCTTCCCGCAGCCGCTTGAGCGCGCGATCGCGAAGCTGACGGACACGCTCACGCGTGACACCCAGCATCTTCCCGATTTCGTCCAGCGTGTGCTCGCGACCACCTTCGAGCCCGAAGTAAAGGCGGAGAATCTTGGCATCACGCGCAGGAATGGTGGAAAGTGCCCGCGCCAGCTCCTGCGAGCGGAACTGGTTCAAGACCGTGTCTTCCGTGTTCGGCATCTCCTCGACCGAGAACCGCTCGATCAGCGATCGATCTCCGTCGGCCCCGAGTGGTGCGTCGAGACGAATGTCGGCCGCGTTGAGCGACAGCAGCGCGGAGACGATCTCCTGGGAGATGCCCGTGAGCTGCGCGACCTCGTCAGGGGTCGGCTCGCGGCCGAGCTTGTCGCGCAGGAGCGCACTGGCCCGCATGACGCGCGACAGGTCGGCCGTGCGGTTGAGCGGGACTCTCACCGTGCGTCCCTGCCGCGCGAGCGACGACAGAATTGCCTGACGAATCCACCACACGGCGTACGAAATGAACTTCACGCCCTGGTCGGGGTCGAACTTCCGGGCGGCGGTGAGCAGCCCGACGTTCCCCTCCCCGATCAGGTCGATGAGTGGCAGCCCGCGGTTCTGATACTTCTTGGCGACCGACACGACGAAGCGCAGGTTCCGCTTCACCAATTCGTGCATCGCCTCCTGGTCCCCTTTACGAATGCGCCTCGCCAACTCCTTCTCCTCGGCGGCGTTCAGCAAGGGATACTTGCTCGCCTCGGCGAAGTACTGGTCGAGGATGTCGCGATCGGCCTCTCCTGGACCGATTTCGACAGGGGCGGGGCGACGGCGACGTCGTTTCGCTTCAGCCATGGTTATGAGCCTCCCGGGTTGCGCTACCTCTCCCGCAACAAGCGAACCGCGGCGCCCACGGAGCAACGACGGGTTGACCCCGTTCTCATGGGGCCGGACGGTTGTCTCCCGCCGAGCCCGAGGCACGCGGCCGGCGCCCAACGAACCGTAGTAACACCGCGATCAAGAGGACCACGGTACCGGAAATCCGCAAGAACGAATCGTCCACGCGGTAACCCCATGCCCACAGGACGAGGCCGATGACTACGAGGGCGAGCTTGACCTTGATGAGCGTGTTCATGATGCGCCCCGCCGCCGCTCGAGGAACCGTCTCACGCCCACGCGGAATTCTTCCGTCATTCTTGCCTCCGCGTTCGCCTGCGCACCATGGGCGACGCCGCTCTCAAAAGGTCGTCCTTCGAGCTCGTAAAAGAGCTTCTTGGTCCGCCGAACCGCTTCGGGGGGTGATTTCGCGATCGTGCGGCAGATGTCGTCGACGGCCGCCCCGAACGGCTCGGTCGCGATAACGCGCGTGACGAGTCCCATTCGCTCAGCCTCTGCTGCAGTGAGCGTGCGGCCGGTCAGCGCGAGATCGAACGCCTGACGCTCCGGGACGATGCGGCGCAGAATCGTCATCACCATGGCCGGCACGAAACCGATGCGGACTTCAGGGTACGCGAACGTTGCGCCGGGGTGTGCGAGCACCATGTCGCACGCGGTCGCAAGCCCTGCTCCTCCAGCGAGCGCTCTTCCCTGCACCGCGGCAATGACGGGGAGTGGAAGCTGGCGAATCACGGTGAAGACGCGGCCCAGTGCGCGCGCATCCTCGAGCTGCGCCTCCCGCGGCGCATCGATGAGCGCCTCGAGCGCCTCGAGGTCCGCACCAGCACAAAAGTCGTCGCCCTCGGCGTCGATGACGATGACGCGAACGGAAGGATCGTGCGCGAGCTGCTCCATCCCCTGCACGATTTCCTCCGCCATCGCCCGGTCGAGCGCGTTCTTCTTCTCCGGGCGCGCGAGCGTCACGCGTCCCACTCCCTCCGACCGTGAGACGCGTACGCGCGTCATCCTCGGCTCGGCAGGTTGAGGCGGCGAGCCTCCTCGTCAGGCACGTCCAGCACCATTCGAAGAAGGGCCGTACTGAAGACCTTGCCTTGCGCATCGGTCTTCAGCGACAGCGTGCCGCCGCCCCCGAGCGCGCCGTGCAACAGGAAGTTGAGCGCGTCGAGGTTCGGCAGCTCGAACCGCTCGACGCCGCCGGTGATCATCCCGCGAAAATGCGCCGCAACCCGCTCGCGCGTGAGCTCGCGTGCCAGCAGCGAGTACCACTCGCTCCGCATCGCGACCACGCCGACGTTGGCCGTGTCGCCCTTGTCACCCGAGCGCGCATGCGCGATGTCGACCAGCCGCACCTTCATGACGAGTAGAGCTCCGCACGAGGCGTGATCTCGCGCTTGTCGATGAGCGCGGGCCAGTAGGCGACGACCTCCTCGGTCTTTGGCCGCCCGCCCGCGAATCCGGTGACACTCGGAGGGCCATTCAGAACGAGTGGGGCGATCTCGCGCGTAAACCGCTCGACCGGCGCGCGCTCGGCCGCGCGTACGCCGACGCGCAGCTGCACCTCGGGCGCATCGCGGCCATCGCCGGCGAGCGTGCCATGCGTCGCGTTCGCCCCGAGAAACTCGGTGTGAATCTCGTCGAACCGGAGGCCCAGGCGCTCCAGTCGCTGTCGAAGCACGTGATCGGCGGCGTGCGCCTTGTCCATCGCGTCGGGCCAGGCGTACACGAGCGTCCCGACCGCCTTGAATCCCGCTCGATAGGCGATCGACACCTTGAGCTTGTCGGTCGGGGCTTTCCCGGTGATCCCGAACACGCGGACGCGGTCGGGCCCCGCGTCTTCCACCTTGATGCTGGTGAAGTCCGCGATCACATCAGGTGTGATGTACTCGCGCGGGTCGCCCATTTCGTACACGAGCTGTTCGATGACCGTGTGGCGTGAGATGCGGCCCCCAGTCCCCGAGTGCTTCGTGACATAGAATGTCCCGTCCGACTGTGCTTCGACGATAGGGTAACCCACGTTGGCGAGGTCAGGGATCTCCCGCCAGTCGAACAGACAATTCCCACCCGAACACTGTGCCCCGCACTCGATGATGTGGCCCGCGACGATTCCGGCGGCGAGCCGGTTCCAATCATCGAGCTTCCACTCGAACTCGTGAAGCAGCGGCGCCATGGTGAGCGCGGTGTCGGTGGAGCGCCCGGTGATCACCACGTTCGCCCCCTTTCGGAGCGCATCCACGATCGGCGTGGCGCCGATGTACGCATTGGCCGACAGCACGCGCTCGCGAATGGTGGTCAGCGGCGCACCGGTCTCCATGTTCGCCAACGCGTGACCCTTCGACAGCAGCTCGTCGAGGCGGGGAAGGATGTCATCGCCCGTCACGACGCCGATGCGAACGCGGTCGCTGACGCCCTGTTTCCGCGCGGCTTCCCGTACGGCAGCAGCGCAGGCAGGAGGATTCACCCCGCCCGCGTTCGCGATCACGCGCACGCCCCGTGTCGCGACCGCCGGAAACACGCTCTCCATGGCACCGACGAAGTCCCGCGCGTATCCCATGGATGGATCGCGCTCCTTCTGCTTCTGAAGGATCGACATCGTCACCTCGGCCAGATAGTCGAGCATGAGATAGTCGATCGGTCCGCCTTCGACCTGACGGCGCGGCGCCTCGAGCCAGTCGCCCCAGAATCCCTGCCCCGCCGCGACGCGCACCACGCGACTCATGCGTCCTCGCCGAGGTGAGGCGGCAGCACGAACGGGCCGAGGTGCGGGCCGCGGTTGTGCAAGGCGGCGCGAAGCGCGAGCGACAGCACCTCGCGAGTCTGCTCGGGGTATATGATCGCGTCGACGTACCCGCGTGCCGCGGCGAATCGCGCATCGAGCTGATGCTCGTAGTCGGCGCGCATCTCCTCCACGGCCTCCTCGAGCTCGGGTGGGGTCTTCCCCTTGCGCTTCGCGCTTTCGAGCGCGGGCCCGTGCACCGCTTGAATCGCCGACTCGCCTTCCATCACGCCCATGCGTCCCGTCGGCCACGTGAAGATGAAATCGGGATCGAACCCCTGACCCGCCATCGCGTAATAACCCGCCCCTGACGCGTGGTTCACGGTGAGCACGAGCTTCGGCACACGCGCCGTCGCCATCGCCTCGACGAAACGTGCGCCGGCGCGGATGATACCTTCGTGCTCCGCTTCGGTACCAACCATGAATCCCGAGACGTCCTGCACGAAGAGCAACGGGATGCGTTGCCGGTCGCACCGGTCGATGTAGTAGGCCACCTTCTCCGCGCTCTCGGCGTAGACGATGCCGCCGAAGCGGGGACGCTCGCCGGCCCGTCCTTTCACCAGGCCGCGTTGATTGGCGATGATACCGATCGGCTGGCCGTCGATGCGAGCGTCAGCGCAGATCATTTCGCGCGCCAGCGCTTCCTGAAATTCATCCAGCGCTCCGTCATCGACGAGTGTTTTCAGCACGGTGTGCATGTCGTACGACATGCGATGATCGCTGGGCAGTAAATCGTACAGCGATTCTGCGTCACGCCCGTTCCTCTCGCCCTTCCCGGCAGAGCGCGCCGCGGCTTCCGGATCGCGGGGAAGCCGGTCTATCAGGTCGCGGATCTTCGCGCAGCAGGCAGCGTCGTCAGGCACCTTGTAGTGCGCAACCGCGCTGATTTCCGTATGCGTGCTCGCGCCGCCGAGTCGCTCGGCATCGACGACTTGCCCAGTGGCACCCTTCACGAGATTCGGGCCGCCCAGCCCCATGAAGGAGGTGCCCTCCACCATGAGGATCACGTCCGACAGCGCGGGGAGATATGCACCGCCCGCGATGCAGGGGCCCATCACGGCGGCGATCTGCGGCACGTGAAGATACCGCCGCATGATCGAGTTGTAGTAGAAGATGCGGCTCGCTCCGTACTGGCCCGGAAAGACCCCGCCCTGGTACGGCAAGTTCACGCCGGCCGAATCGACGAGATAAATGATCGGGATGCGGCATCGCATCGCGATCTCCTGCGCACGCAGGATCTTCCTGATCGTCTCCGGCCACCAGGAGCCCGCCTTCACCGTCGCGTCGTTGGCCACGATCACGACCTCACGACCGCTCACCGTGCTCAGCGTCGTGACGACGCCGGCGGCCGGAGCCTGGCCATCGTATTCGTCGTACGCAACCAGGAGCCCGATCTCGACTGCGCTGCTGCCCCGGTCGCACAACGCGTCGATACGCTCGCGCGCGGTGAGCTTTCCCTGCGAATGCTGGCGGTCGATCTTGTCGGGACCGCCGCCGAGCCGCAGCCGCGCTTCGAGCTCACGCGTCGCGTCGCTCAGCGCACGAAGCCGTGACGTCACGCGCGCGCCGGACCGGAGGAGGCGCTCTCCTTCGTTTCGAACCACTCCCGGATGTAGGCGATCAGGTCGGTTGTGGGCGTGCCCGGCCCGAAGAGCTTTCCGATCCCCTGCCGTTGCAGTGCGTCAATGTCTTCCCTGGGGATGATGCCACCGCCGGTGAGCAGCACGTCGTCCCTGCCCATCTCGGCGAGCAGCTCGCGCACGCGTGGGAACAGCGTCATGTGAGCGCCACTGAGAATCGACAGCCCGACGACGTCCACGTCCTCCTGCACGGCGGCCGTCGCGATCATCTCCGGAGTCTGGTGCAGCCCCGTATAGATGACCTCCATACCGGCATCGCGGAGCGCCGCCGCGACGACCTTCGCGCCCCGGTCGTGACCGTCGAGGCCAGGCTTGGCAATGAGCACGCGAATCGGTCGATGCATTGGGAACGGTGAGTGGGAGCGATGCGCGCGGTCCTTTGCCCGCACGGCCGCCAAGAAGTTAGCGGCTGGCTCGCTCAAGCGGCAACCGCGCTCAGCCGTCCTTGTGCGCGACCAGGAGCATTTCCGAAGAGCGACGCGTGAGTGGCCGATCGAGCCATCCGTCGAAGGCCTGTGCCACGATCAGCCCGGCGTCCCGGCAGAGCTCCGCCAGGCGGGTGGCCGTGTACAGCCTGATGCGATGCTCGCGCTCCCCCGGGCCGTCCGGTCCGCGCCAGGTCGAGCGCACGGTGAGCACGCCGGACAGCGGGTCGAAATCGCGTTCGTGTGCGACGAGCGTTCCATTCCGTGTCGTCCACCAATCGCGCTCGAGGAACTTCGCCATTACGCCGTCGCGGCTTCCACCGTGCCAGATGAGGGATCCCCCCGGCTTCAGCACGCGCGCGAACTCGAAGATGACGCGCGCGTCGTCACGCGGATCGAGGAAGAACCCGAACGACGTGAAGAGGTTGATCACGGCATCGAACCGCCCCGACCAGGCCGCCGGAAGCCGACGCATGTCGGCGCGCCTGTACTTCAGGGCAGGTCCCGTCCCCCGCTCGGTCGCCTTGGCGAGCAGCTCGCGCGACAGATCGACTCCGCGGACGACGTATCCCGCCTCGGCCAGCAAGTGGGCATGCCGCCCTTGCCCGCACGGGACATCGAGGATGCGTGCCCCCACGGGGAGACCCATGATCTCGATGAGCCGCGCGACCTCGCGACGATCGCTCTCGAGGGAGAAGATGGGCTCGTACTCGAGCAGGTAGTGCTCGTCGAAGTACGACGCCCACCAGGGAGAAGTCCTGGATGGGCGATCGGAAATCAGAAGAACACCGGCTCCCGGTACGCGCCGAATACCTCTTCCATGGCATGCCGGATCTCGTACAACGTGCAGTACGCGCGCGCACAATCGAGGATGTACGGCATGAGGTTCTCGGTTCCCCGTGCCGCCGTGCGCAAGGCATCGAGTCGGCGCGCAACGAGATCGTTATCGCGCGATGCGCGCAGCTTCGCCATGCGGGCGCGCTGCTCGCGGTCGGCCTCTTCCCCCACGCGCAGCAGCGGGATCGTCAGCCCCTGCTCGTCAGTGACGAACTCGTTCACGCCGACAGTGATGCGCCGCCGTTGCTCGATCTCCCACTGCTGTCTCGCCGCGGACTCGGCGATCCGTCGCTGCAGCCACCCCGTCTCGAGTGCGCGAACGACGCCGCCCGCCCGATCGATCTCCTCGAACAGCGTTTCCGCCTCGCGCTCCATCTGATCGGTGAGCGCCTCGATGTAATACGAGCCGCCGAGCGGATCGATCACGTTCGGTATGCCGGTCTCGTAGGCGAGAACCTGTTGCGTGCGGAGCGCGACCTGTACGGCGCTCTCGGTCGGCAACGCGAGCGTCTCATCCATCGAGTTCGTGTGGAGCGACTGCGTGCCGCCGAGTACCGCCGCGAGCGCCTGATAGGCGACGCGGACGACGTTGTTCATCGGCTGTTGCGCGGTGAGCGTGACCCCGGCGGTCTGGGAGTGGAACCGCATAATCCACGACCGGGGACTCTTCGCGCGATACCGCTCCTTCATGTGGCGCGCCCAGATCCGGCGCGCGGCGCGCAGCTTCGCGATCTCCTCGAAGAAATCGTTGTGAATGTCCCAGAAGAACGAGAGCCGCGGCGCGAAGTCGTCGATGTCGAGGCCGCGGGCAACGCCGCGCTCGACGTAGGTGAATCCATCGGCGAGCGTGAACGCAAGCTCCTGCGTGGCGGTCGCGCCCGCTTCGCGAATGTGATAGCCGGAGATGGAGATCGTGTTCCACAGGGGCGCGTGCCGCGCTCCCCACTCGAAGCAGTCGACGATCAAGCGCAACGCGGGCTCGATGGGGAAGCACCACGCGTGCTGCGCCATGTACTCCTTGAGGATGTCGTTCTGGATCGTTCCGCGCAGGGCGGTCGACGCGACCCCCTGTCGCTCGGCGGCCGCGATGTAGAACGCCCACAGAATGATCGCGGGGCCGTTGATGGTCATGGACGTCGAGACCTTGTCGAGGGGGATCCCCTCGAAGAGCGTCTCCATGTCCGCGAGACTGGAGATCGCGACCCCGCACTTCCCGACCTCACCTTCCGATCGCGGGTGATCGGAGTCGTACCCCATCAGCGTGGGGAAGTCGAACGCGACCGAGAGCCCGGTTTGGCCATGCTCCAGGAGGAACTTGTAGCGCGCGTTCGTTTCCGTCGCCGTCCCGAAGCCGGCGAACTGGCGCATCGTCCACAGCTTGCCGCGATACCCCGTGGGGTGGACGCCACGTGTGAACGGGAATTCTCCCGGCACGCCAACCGTCGTCGGGTCCTGCCCAACGGTGTCGAGCAGCGTGTACAGCGGAGCGACCTCATGCGTGGAGTTCATGAATCCAATGTCGCGCTTGTCGCCCTTTTCATAGCGCTGGCGCCACGCAGCGAGTTGCGCGCGCAGCCGCTCGATCTCCTCGCGCTGCTCGCGTACGGTCTCCGACAGATCACGGATCGTGGTCATGTCCGTCCTCGGGTCAACAGGTCACCACTTTGGGCCAGCAACGCATCGGCGGCGGCGAACGGTGTCAGCGTTCCGCTCTCGAGCTCGGGGAGCTTCGCGTCGATCCAGGCGTTGGTCGCGTCGTCGTGCCAGAGCCTCGCCCGCACGCGGTCCTCCACGACCTCGACCACCCTCTCTCGAAGACGTTGCCGGCGTCGCACGCGCAACTCGCCGGTGCGTTCAAGATAAGTGAAGTGCCGATCCACCGCCCCGATGAGATCGGGTATCCCCTCCCCCTTCACGGCCACCACCGGCAACACCGGCGGGGTCCACCGGTCGGTGTCGCTCGCCGCGGCGACGCGCGCCATTCGCGCCGCGTTCACCGTCTTCAGCTCGACGCCATGGTGCGCCGGAATGTTTCGGAACGCATGACCCATGCGCAGCCCGAGCGTCAGCTCGACCTCGTGCTTCAGCCGGTCTGCGCCGGGTCGGTCCGCCTTGTTGATGACGAAGACGTCGGCGATCTCCATGAGTCCCGCCTTCAGCGTCTGGATCGAATCGCCCGACTCCGGAACGAGCGTGACGATACTGGTGTCGGCCATGCGGGCGATATCCAGCTCGCTCTGTCCGACGCCAACCGTCTCGATGAGGATGCGATCGAATCCATAGGCGTCGAGCACATCCGCGACTTCCCGGGTCGACGCCGCCAGCCCGCCGAGGGAGCCGCGCGTGGCCATCGACCGGATGAAGACTCCGCGATCCAGTGCGACGCTCTCCATCCGAATGCGATCGCCGAGCAGCGCGCCTCCGGTGAACGGAGACGTGGGGTCGACCGCGACGATGCCGACGCTGAGTCCCGCGGCTCGATAGGCGGAGGTGAGGCCGGCCGAGATCGTGCTTTTCCCCGCGCCGGGCGGCCCGGTGAGCCCAATGCGGCGCGCGCGTCCCAGTCGCGGATGCAGCGCTCCGAGCAGCTCGTCGAATCCGGGGCGGCGGTTCTCGACGATGCTCACCGCTCGCGCGAGCGCGGCAGGGCGCCGCGCCTCGAAATCGGCGAGCAGCCGGCGAATCGGCTCACTCAGCGCCACCGCCGCACTCCGCGGAAGGGGTTGGAAAACAGATGCGGTGGGAGGAAGAAGATCACCAGGAAGAAGAAAAGCGAGGCCGCGAGCGACGCGCCAAGGATGATGAGGTTCTTGTGCACGATGTACGTCAAGGCGCCAACGAGCGCCACGACGCAGGCAAACGCGGCGAGCATGAGCCGCCGCGTTTGCCGCATGACGAATTGCTGCATCTCGATGACGTCGCGTGGGTGCGCGCGAACCCGAAGCTCATCACGCCCGGCGCGTCGCAGCACGTCACGCATCTCGCGGGCGACGAGCGCGAGCTCGTTGACCCAGTTCTGAACCGCTTCCCGTCCGTCCCCGCCGAACATCGCCTGCATGAGCGCCGGCCGGAGCTTGCGGACGATGGGTGCGGCGAATTGCACGCCGTTGAAGTCCGGGTCGTACCGGAACCCGATGCCCTCGACCAGCGCCGCGGCACGACCGAAATACACGAGCTCGCTCGGCAGCATGATCGGCCACCGATAGAACGTGTCGAGCACTTCGTTCACGATGCGCTGAATCTGGCGCGGGCGCGCGTCCGGGGTAAACGCGACTTTCATGATCGCGCGCGCCGCGTCCCGCACCGTGCCGCGATCGACTTCCGGGTCGAGGAGCCCGAGCTCGTAGAACCCGGCGATCACGCCATCCACGTCCTGGCGCACGGCCGACATCACGGTGGCAATGAGGCGAGAGCGGGTTTCCTGCTCCACGCGGATGACCATGCCGAAGTCGAGGAGCACGAGCCGGCCTTCGGGATCGACGAGGAGGTTTCCCGGGTGCGGATCGGCGTGAAAGACGCCATCGACCAGCATCATCTGGACGTAGACCTCGATGATCGTCTCGATGAGCGCTTCGAGCGACACGTCGCCGGAGCTGATGCGGTCGTGCAGGCGATCGATCTTCGTGCCCTCCATGAACTCGAGAACGAGCACGCGACGGCGCGTGTACGGCTCGACGATCGCCGGCACGCGAACCCGCGTATCGTCGGCGAAGTTCGTTCGAATCATCCCGGCGTTCCGCGCCTCCTCGCGGAAATCCATCTCCTCCTCGATGCGTTTGGCGAACTCGCGGATGATGGTGGTGATGGCGCGGGCATGGTGATTCGGGAACAGCACGTTGACGAAGAAGAGGATGCGGAAGGCCGCCTCGAGATCGGTCGCCACCAGCTCCTCGACTCCCGGCCGAAGCACCTTCACGACGACGTCGCGATCGTCGAGGCGTGCGCGATGCACCTGTCCGAGCGATGCGGCCGCCAGCGGCTCGGGCTCGAGCATGGCGAACATTTCGCCGGCTGGACGCCCGTATTCGCGCGCGATCACCTCCTGCACCTCGCCGAGCGTAATCGGCGGGACGCGATCGGTGAGGGATCCGATCTCCGAGAGATACGGCTCGGGAAGGATGTCCGCGCGCGATGCGAACACCTGGGCCAGCTTGATGAAGGTGGGCCCGAGCTCGGCCAGGGTGGCCGTGAGTCTCCGCGCGCGCTTCTGGTGGGTCTCAGCGGAAACGCGGCGGGGGCGGCCGATCAGCACCCATCGCTTTCGATCGCGGAGAAAAGCGAGAACGAACGGGAAGAGGCGCGCGAAGACGACAAATGCGCGCACGTCAGCGAGGCAGCTCGAGCGCCACGGGAGCGCCCGCGCCGGCTGGCGTGACGAGCACACGCACCACGCGCGCCGGCTCGGCCTCGACGATCGTCACCTCGAGGCCGGCGAGGGTGAAGCGCTCGCCGACCGTCGCCACGCGTCCGAGAGCACGGGCGAGGAGACCACCGATCGGGCGATCGCCGGGCATCTCGTCAGGCGCAGAGACTCCCAGCCGTGTCATGAGATCAGTGAGTGGCGTATTGGCGTCGACGATCGCCGCGCGGTCCGGCGAAAGTCCAGCGGCTGGCGCTGGCTCGTCGTGCTCATCGCGAATGTCGCCGACGAGCTCCTCGAGCAGGTCCTCGAGCGTGACGAGCCCGGCCGTGCCGCCATACTCATCGAGGACGATGCCGAGGTGTTGCCGCTCGCGGAGCATCTCGAAGAGCAGCTCGTTGCATCGCTTGGTCGCCGGCGCGTGAACGACCGGACGAAGCTCCGGTGCTCCTTCACCGCGAGTCTTGAGCACGTCGAAGACGTGAACCATCCCGACGACCTCATCGATCGAGCCGCGGTACACGGGCACCCGGCTGTAGCCCGCCTGGCCGATGAGCCGAGCCATCTCGCGAGGATGGGTTGCCTCGTCGACGGCGAAAATCCCGGTCCGTGGCGTCATCACATCGGCGACGGGCTTCTCGCCGAACCGCACGACCCCGGCGATGATCTCCGTCTCCGTGTGCTCACCGATCCCCTCGAGCTCCCCCTCGCGCAGCAAATCCTCGATCTCGTCCTCCCGCGATTCATCCGTCACCTCGGCGCCCGCCTGACGCGCGAACGGCCGCGCGAGCGCGTGCGCTGCCCTGACGAACGGCCAGAGCGCGGTGGAGACGAACCGAAGCATGGGCATCAGCGCCGGCAACAGTCGTGAGGCACGGCGCCGTGCGATGGCGCGAGGCAGCAGCTGGCCGATCACGAGAAGGGCGAGTACGAACGTCACCGCTTCGATCGCCAGCCGGCCGGGCCGGGCGTCGCTGGCCAGGGCGAGCGCGACGCCGGCGAGGGCAACGAGCAGGGCCGTGACGGCGGTCCCTGCCTCGAGTAGCCGCTGTTGGCGCTCGAGCGCCTCCTCATCGCCTCCGGCCCCGGCCAGGCGCTGGTCGATCCACCGCCGCAGCCAGATGCGGCCGACGGATCGGAGTGACGTCGTCCCCGCGGTGACGGTCGCCACCGCGAGCAGCGCCACGAAGAGCGCGAATTCGGCGATCATCCTTCGCGCCCCGCCATCGCCTCGAGTCGCTCGAAGTACACGCGCTCGATGCGGCGCCGTGTCACCCGTTCGACGACGATTCGAAATCCGTCGAGGGTCAGCTCCTCGCCCGCGCGCGGTACGCGGCCAAGGGTCTGGAAGATCAGACCGCCAACCGTCGCGACGTCTTCGCGCTCGAAGCGATGCGCCAGCGCGGCCGACAGGTCGTCGAGCGAGACGCGGCCGGACACCCAGAAGCGACGCCCCTCCTGCTCCTCGATAGGCGGCTCCTCGACATCGTACTCATCGCGAATGTCGCCGACGACCTCCTCGAGAATGTCCTCGATCGTCACGAGGCCGGCCGTGCCGCCGTACTCATCGACGACGATCGCGATGTGGGTCCGCGTCGCGCGGAAATCGCGAAGCTGCTGCTCGATGATCTTCGATCCCGGCACGAACGTGGCCGGACGCACCAGCCCGTGCCATCCCTCCTCAGGCGCTCGCCTCGAAAGCACGGTGGGCAGGAGATCCTTCGCGTACAGGATGCCGACGATGTGATCGATGGTGCCGGCGTAGACGGGAAGCCGCGCATGCTCCGAGCTCAGCACACGCTCCATCACCTCCGACCACGGCGACCCCCGATCGATCGCGAGGATGTCCACGCGCGGGACCATGACTTCCTGCACTTCGGTGTCGCCGAGCGAGAGCACACCGCGGAGAATGGCCGGCTCATCACGCTGCGGCGGGGGCTCGCCGTTGCGCTCCGGGTCCCCTAACGACTCCGGTGACTCACGGTCCTCGTCGATTTCCTCGGGGGGGAAGGCGCGATACAGGCGCATCTCGGCGCGCATGCCGAGGAGCACGATCGGCGCGAAGATCGCTTCGGCCACCCGCACCATGGGTCGCAGCGTGGCGAGCATCCGCGCTCCCGCCGCCTCACCCACGGCCCGCGGCGCCGTTTCGAGCAGCATCATCGTCCCGACGCCGACGAGTAACCCACTGACCAGCGCGACGGGGAACACGGCGCGATGGATGCCGAGCGCGTAGGTCACCGAGATCGCGGCCGTCAGCTGCGCGGCGATCCGTGCGAACGAGAGCGAGCGGTGGGCCCGACTCCGCGCGCCCATACCGGCGACCGTTGGGCCCTCGCCGCGCTCGCGAGGAGGCTCGAGTGCCAGCAACGCGCCATCCGCCGCCGCCCAGAGCACGCCGAGGAGGGTGGCCACAACGGCGATCGCGATCGCGCCCATGCTCATGTCCCGGCCGTGCCGCCGACTTTCGCCAACAGCCGCTCCTGGCGATCCCACATCGGTGATGTCACCCGGGACCCATCGTCGGCATGATCGTAGCCGAGCACGTGCAGGACGCCGTGAACAATGAGTCGCGCCATCTCTTCGCGCCCGGCGATGCCATGCCGCCGGGCATTCGTCCGGGCGACATCCGGCGCGATGTAGATGTCGCCCACCACCGGACCGCGGCGGCCGGATGCGGCGAAGGCAAAGGAGATGACATCCGTCGCGCCACGATGTCCGAGGTGCTTGCGGTTAAGCGCGGCCATCGCGCGGGTGCCGAGAAAGGTGATCGACAGCATCGCCTCACGAATACCTTCGGCGGCAAGGACCCGCCGCGCGATCTCGCTCACCCTCGCTCGCGCCATCGGGAGTCTCACGCCGTCCGCGGACACGTGAATCGTCAGGCTCATTGCGCCGATGCGAACTCCGATGTCACGCCGCCGCTACGAACCGGATAGTCGATTCGTGAATGGTACTTGCCGGTCAGCACGCGCGCGAACGCATCCTTGATGACCTCGATCTGCCGCTGCGTCAGCGGAGCGTCCCGCAGCTGCCCCTGATCGATGCGCATTCGCACAATGTGATCGATCACCTCGCGGATCTGCTCCGGCGTGGGATCCGAGAGCACGCGGGCCGACGCTTCCACCCCATCGGCCAGCATGCAGACGGCCGTCTCCGCGCTTTGCGGAATCGGACCCGGATAGGTGAACTCCATCGTATTGGGCGCGGTGTCGCGCTCCTTCGCCTTCTCGAGGAAGTACGCGATCGACAGCGTCCCATGGTGCTCGGGAATGAACGACGCGATCGCGCGCGGAATCCGGTGCTCGGCGGCGAGCTCGAGCCCTTCGCGGATGTGCCCGCGGATGATTTGAGCGCTGGCCGCTGGCTTGAGCTTGTCGTGCGGGTTGCGCCCCTTCGGTTGATTCTCGACGAAGTATTGTGGGCGGCCCAGCTTCCCAATGTCGTGGAAGTACGTCCCGACACGGCCGAGCAGGCCGTTCGCCCCGATCGCGTTGCACGCCGCCTCGACGAGGTTGGCCATGCGCATCGTGTGATCGAAGGTGCCGGGCGCCTCCATCATCAAGCGGCGAAGCAGCTGGTGGTTGAAGTTCGAGTACTCCAGCAGCGTCAGGTCGGTGGTAATGCCCGTTAGGCGCTCGGCGACCGGTAACAGGAACATCGCGAGCGCGACCGAGCCCAGCGCGTTCGCGCCGCCCCAGACGATGCTGACGAGGATATCCCGCGGCGGCCAGTCGAGGATCAGCCCGAGCGCGAGATCGGCGAGCACGAAGGCGCCAAAGATCGTGAGCACCGCGTAGACGATCTGCTCGCGACGCCGCATCACCTGAACGCTGATGGCGGCGGCTGCGCCTCCGACGAGGCCGAGGAAGAGTGCGTTCGTGCCGCGGAATACGCCCTGACCGCCGACGAGCACCGCGAGGATCATCGCGGCGATGAGGCTGATCCGTGCATCGAACAGGATCGTCAGCATCACGGCCGCCAGCGGGATCGGCACGAGCTCGGGCCGAACGGGCGCGAGATGCCCGAACACCGAGGCCGCCACCAGCACGATCGCGAACGTCAGCGCCAGTAGCATGAGCGATCGATACGACCGGTAGAGCTGTGGCCGGAACAGCACGATCGTGATCGCGAAAATGGTGAGCACGAGCGCGTTGTAGAGCACCGCGCCGAGGACACGTCCAATGGCGCGCTCGCCGCCGACGCGTCGTTCCATCTCGGCCTGTAACGCGCGCAGCTTGTCGTGCTCCTCCCGGCCGACCACCTCGTGCTCGCCAACGATCTTCTCCCCTTCCCGCACCTCGTACCGCCACTCGCTCACCGAGGCGCGAAGCTCCTGGCGCCGAGCGTCGGTGGCCGCACGGTCGAGGACGATCGTCGGGTGAAAGAGCGCGCTCAGAAGCTTGTAGTAGAGGCCGTCCCCGATCGACGATGTGGGATCGGGGTGGAAGCGGCGCGCGCGCGCGATGAGGTTCGCGAACGTCGCGATGCTGTCGGCGAGCACCGTGCGCTCCTCGTCATCTCGACGAACGATCGCTTCACCGCGGACGTCGTCGGTGGCGCCACTCGACGCGATGCCGCTGGCCAGGAACCGACGGAGCACGCGCTCCAGCCCATCTCGCATCGCGAGTCGACGACCGCGAAACGTCAGGTACTCGGCTTCGGCCTCGGTGAGCGTGACGCCGTAGCTGCCCGCCGTCTGCCGAACCCGAGGCGCGGCCGTGCCGGGGGCACCGTTCTCGACGGCGCGAGAGATGTCGCGGAAGATCCCCTCGAGCGAGCGCACGGATGAGTCGAGCGCGGCCGGTGCATACACGAAGATCGGTTTCGCGGTCGCGGCCAGCTCCTCGCGCTCCCGCTGAAGATCGGCTGCCGATTTCCTGACCCGGAACTCGAACGGCGCGATGACGTTGTCGGTCGCCACCGCGCCAACCTCGAAGAGCGGCGACTCCACCGCCGGCGCGGAGGGAAACAGGATGTACGTCGCGATCGCCAGCGCGAGCACCAGCAGCAATCGCGCGGCGTGGTACACGAACCGGTCTCCGCCGCCGGGCGGAACAACCGGTGAGGTCACTCGCCGCCACTGCTCACGCAGGACCACGCTCACTCCGTCCCCGAGTCCTTCGCGTACGCCTTGATGATGTCACGCACCAGACGATGGCGGATGACGTCGGACTCGCCGAAGTAATGGAACCCTATCCCATCGATACCGTGCAGAATGCGCTCCACCTGCAACAGCCCGGACTGCTCGCGCGCGGGAAGGTCGATCTGGGTCTTGTCCCCGGTAATGACCGCCTTCGAGTTCACCCCGAGGCGCGTCAGGAACATCTTCATCTGTGCGGATGTCGCGTTTTGCGCTTCATCCAGGATCACAAATGCCTCGGACAGCGTGCGCCCGCGCATGTACGCCAGTGGGGCGATCTCGATCACCCGCGTCTCGAGCGAGCGTTGAACGCGCTCCGGCGGCATCATGTCATCCAGCGCATCGTACAACGGGCGAAGATACGGGTCGACCTTCGCCTGCATGTCGCCCGGCAAGAACCCGAGACTCTCCCCGGCCTCGACGGCCGGCCGCGCGAGGACGATGCGCCGGACACGCTTGCGGGTCAGCGCATCGACGGCCATCGCCACCGCCAGATAGGTTTTCCCCGTCCCGGCCGGCCCAATGCCGATGACGATGTCGTTCTCGTTGAGAAGCTGCAGGTAGCGCGCCTGGCCCGGTGTCTTCGGCTGCACCACGCGCCGCACGCCGGGAAGCACAATGCGCATCTCCCCGGGCACGCCGGTTCCGTCGTCGCGCGGAATGCCCCCGCCGTCCTCATTCATCCGGAGCACATCATCCGCGCTCAGCGTCATCTGCTGTTTCGCCTGGTCGATCATCCGCTGCGCGAGCGCGGTGGCGCGCTCCACGACCTCGACCGGCCCGTTCATCGTCAGTGTGTCGCCGCGCAGTGATATCTTCGCGCCGGTCAGGCGCGACAGCTCGATGAGGTTCGCGTCGTTCACGCCGGCCAGCGTAAGCAGATCGACGCCCTCGGTCGAGAGGCGATGCGTGACGCTGTCGTCGCTCACGCCGGCCCTCCGTCCACCCGGATGTGCAGCTCGCGCAGGTCCTCGGCGCTCACGCTCACCGGGGCGCCTTCGAAGAGCGCGGCCGCCTTCGTCGTCTTGGGGAACGCGATCACGTCACGAAGCGACTCCGCGCCGGCGAGGAGCATCGTGATACGATCGAACCCGAACGCGATCCCCCCGTGCGGCGGCGCGCCTGCACGAAGCGCTTCGAGCAGGAAGCCGAAGCGCGCCTCCGCCGTGCACTCGTCGAGACCGAGCAGCTCGAACACCTGCGACTGGAGACGCGGATCGCCGATGCGAATGCTTCCCCCACCCAGCTCCGTCCCGTTGAGCACCACGTCGTACGCGAGCGAGCGCACCCGCTCGGGCTGCTTCGCGAGGAGGTATTCGTCATCCGGGTGAGGCGCCGTGAAGGGATGATTCACCGACAGCAGGGCCCCCGTTTTCGGGTCGCGCACGAACAGCGGGAAATCCACGATCCAGACGAATGCGTTCTGGTCGGACGGAACGAGATTCAGGCGCGCGGCGATCTCGTGCCTAACGCGGTCGAGCGCGGGGCTCGACACGTGGTCGGGACCGGCGACGAGCAGAACGAGATCGCCGTCCTGACCCCCGAGTCGCGCCGCGGCATCCGCCCCGAGGAACTTCGCCGGTCCCCCTTCGAGTACGCCGCCGTGTCGCTTGAGGCGCAGGAGACCGGCCGCGCCGAGCGTCTTCGCGGCGCCCTCGACCTCATCGACCTGCTTGCGTGACATCGACGCGCCGCCAGGCACGCGGATGCCGCGCACCCGACCGCCCTTCGCGATCGCGTCGCGCGTGATCGAGAACTCGGCTCCGCGGAACATCTCGGTGAAGTCCTCGATCTCGAGCCCGAAGCGAAGGTCCGGCTTGTCGGAGCCGTATCGCTCCATGGCCTCGGCGTACTTCATCCGAGGGAATGGGAGATCGACGTCGTGCCCTCCCTCGCGCCAGAGCGCCTGCACCAGTCCCTCGGCGACGTTCATGATGTCCTCGGCGCCCACGAATGCCGCTTCGACATCGATCTGAGTGAACTCGGGTTGCCGATCGGCGCGAAGATCCTCGTCGCGGAAGCACCGCGCGATCTGGAAGTATCGGTCGAATCCCGAGATCATGAGCAGCTGCTTGTAGAGCTGCGGCGACTGCGGCAGCGCGTAGAACTCGCCCGGGTGAACGCGGCTCGGAACGAGATAGTCGCGCGCCCCTTCCGGCGTCGGCTTGGTGAGGATCGGGGTTTCGACCTCGAGAAAGCCACGTGCATCGAAGTAGCGCCGCGTCGCCTGCATGAGGCGGTGGCGCAGGATCAGGTTGCGCTGCAGCTCCGGCCGGCGCAGGTCGAGATGACGGTGTCGCAGACGGAGCTCCTCCGCGGGCAGGATCTCTCCTTTCCCGCGCGCCACCGGGATGGCCGGCGTGACCGCCGGCCCGACGACGCGAAGACTCGTCGCTCGAACCTCGACATCGCCCGTGCCGAGCTCCGGATTGCGCATGTCCTCGGGACGCGCCACGACCTCGCCCTCTATGAGCACCACGGTTTCGGCGCCGAGCCCCGCCGCCTCATCGATCGTCGATTGCGGTGCCGAGCGTGGATCGAACGACACTTGCACGATCCCGGCGCGATCGCGGAGATCGACGAACACGATGCCGCCGAGTGCGCGGCGCCGGTGTACCCACCCGCCAAGTCGCACCCGCGTTCCGACGTGCTCGGCGCGCAGGGCGCCCGCCAGGTGCGTCCGATGTCGCACCGCGTACGTGTGGCCGACCGTCGTCACGCGGCCTCCACGTCACGCACTCGTGAGGCAAGGGCGACGCCGATCGAAGCGCCCACCGTATCGGCGATCCAGTCGAGCACGTCAGGCTGGCGGGTGAGAAACGACTGATGCCACTCGTCGAGCGCGGCGAATGCCGCGATGATGCCCAGCGCGATCGCGAGCGTTCGAGGGCGCCGACTGCGAAGCGCGCGAGCGACGAGCCAACCCTGACCCGCATAGAGGACCACGTGGACGACCTTGTCGAGATGTGGCAGGCCACCCGGCGACTCGGGCGGGCTGGGGATGGATGTCAACACGAGTATCAGCGCCGCCCAGAGCGCGGGCGGCAGCCATCGTCGCGCGCTCACGCGACCTCCGACCGCCGGATGACGTCGAGGAACTCGTCGGACGTTTGCGCGGCAATGAGCTCGCTGCGCAGGCGGTCGCGCCTCAACAGGCGTGAGATCCGGCTCAGGACTTTCACGTGCGCGCCGGACGCGCTTTCGGGACCGACCAAGAGGAAGAAGAGTTGAACGGGTTGGCCATCGAGGGCGTCGAAATCGATGGCGCGTGGCGCAACGCCGGCGGCGAGCACGAGCTGCTCGATCTGCGGCGTTTTCCCGTGTGGTATCGCCACACCGCCTCCGATGCCCGTGCTGAGCACCTGCTCGCGGTCGCGCACCGCAGCGAGCATCGATTCGACCGCACCGGCATCGCGACTCGAGGCCGCGAGCTCGACGAGCTCGCGTAACACGTCGTTCTTCGTTCGGCTGCCGAGGGGGACGCGCACCCGGTCCGCCGTGAGCAGCTCAGTCAGCAGCACGGACGCTCCACAAACCCTGGACTGAAAGTGTGGAATCTACACGCCCCCCTGGCGAGCGGGAAGCGTTTTCTTGACGCGGACGGGGTTGGCCGGTATTGTCGAAGTGCATGCGCCACTTGACTTTCGCGCTCGCGATCGCGGCGCTTACCCCTCCGGTCGCGGGCGCGCAGCGCGTGCCTGGGCGGGACTTGGTGCAATTCCCGGTCGCCGCCCTCGATCGTCCGGCGGCGCTCGGCTCCGAGCTCGCCGACGGGCTCGGCAACCCCGCGGCGCTGGCGGCATTGCCCCGCGCTCGCCTTCGGCTTGCCGCTGCCGCCCTCCAAACCTCGGATGCCCAGTCGGTCACCGCGCAGATGCTCGCGGCTGCACGGTCGCTGACGGAGCGCATCGCCGTCGGTATCTCGGCGGCGCGATGGAGTGTGGACGACATCGCATCGACCTCCACGAATCCCGAGATGTCGGACGCGGATGTCAGCTACAGCACGGCAATGCTGTCCATGTCCGCGGCGCGGCGGAACACGAGGAACGTGTCGGTCGGGCTGGCGCTGCGGGCGCGAACGGGGAGCCTGGGAGACATCCAGCGTACCGCCATCGCGGTCGATGGCGGCGTGCTGCTCGACAGCCTCTGGCGCGACGGTCGCGTTGGAGTCGCATCGTTTCTTTGGCGGCCGGCACAGACGGAAGACGAGCGCATGACAATCCACGTGGCCGGCGACTTGCGCGTTTGGGGCGTGTCAGCGTGGCGAGAAGCGCGTGCCGGCGTGGCCGCCGACTTTACGCAGCCGCGTGAGCGGGTCGAATTCCTGTTCGCCTCGGCCAGAAGCGGGCGACTCTCGGCCCGCATGGGACTCGCCCGGATGGTCCGGTGGAGCTCCGGGCCGTGGCGCTTCCGTCTCGGCGCTGGCTTTCACCATGACAAGTACATCGTCGGTCTGGCGCGCGAGGAAGGAGCGGAAGGGATGGGCGCGGTGTATCAGTTCACCATGAGCGCGGCGTATCCATGAGCGATCGGACCAACCTGCTCGACCTCGTGCCTGACGAGGCCGAGCGCGTGCTTCGCGAGTTCGCGCTCGCGCACGGGCAGCCTGCCTATCGAGGCGGTCAGGTCGCGCGTCACCTCTGGACGAATCCGGCGCCGACGTTCGAGGCAATGTCCGAGCTTCCGCGCGCTTACCGCGAGCTGCTCGCGGAGCACTTCGAGCTGCCGCGCCTGGAGATCGTGGCTCGACAGCGATCGGCGGATGGCACGGAGAAGTTTCTCTTCCGCCTGTCGGACGGGGAGGCGATCGAGTCGGTCGCCATCCCCGAGGGAAGCCGGATGACGCTGTGCATCTCCTCCCAGGCGGGATGCGCGCTGAAGTGTGCGTTTTGCGCCACCGGGCGCATGGGCTTCTCGCGGAACCTCGGCGTCTGGGAAATCGCCGGCCAGGTTCGGGAGATGCGCCTGCTCGATCCTCCCATCGCGGTCACCAATATCGTGTTCATGGGGATGGGCGAGCCGATGATGAACTGGAAGGCGGTCGACCGGGCGCTCACGATCCTCAATGCGCCGAACGGATTCGGACTCGGCGCACGGCACATCACCGTCTCGACGGTGGGTGTGCTGCCGGGCATCGAGGCGCTCGCGGCCCGCCCCGAACAGTTCCGCCTGGCGATCTCCATCCACGCGCCGTCGGACGCGCTCCGTCGCGAGCTGATGCCGATCAACGTGAAGTACCCGCTCGCCGACGTCATCGCCGTAGCGCGGGCCTTCGATCGGCGCGTGACGTTCGAGTACGTGATGCTCGGCGGCATCAACGACGCGGTCGAGCATGCGTTGCAGCTCGCGCAGCTCGCGAAGAGCTGCGGCGCCTTCGTGAACCTGATCCCGCTTCATCCGGGGGGCGCGCTGGAGTTCCGCCCGTCTCCGCCGGAGCGCATGACCGCATTCGCCCGTGAGCTGCGACGGGCGGGGGTCGAGGTGGCGATTCGGAAGAGTCGCGGCATGGACATCGCGGCCGCGTGCGGGCAGCTACGGGTAGAACGGCTCGGCCGGCGGCGTCCAGGTCGTCCCGATCAGGACGGTCACATCCAGGTAGCGTGAGCTGTCCGGCGCGTTTTCCACGCGCGCGCCGCCTAACGCCCGCGCCACCAGGCTCGCCCACCCCGGATGACCCGATCGATCGAGCACGACGGTCGTGTCCCGTGTCTCACGGGATGTGCCAACGGCGACGACGTCGAAGCCGCGATCGCGCAAGTGCATCGTCGCGCGTCGCGCGAGCCCGCGCACACGCGTCGCATTGAGCACCTCGACGCGAATGCGAACACCCGCGGGCGCCTCGGCGTCGATCTCCTGACGAACCGCCTGCGGAGCGCGCGTGGACGGCTTTGGAACGAGCAGTGCGACGACGGCCGCGACGACCAGCAACCCGCCCGCGACGATGATCCGTCGCCTCAGGCGACGTCGTTCCACAGCGAGACGGTCTCGGGGTACAATTGGTTGCCCTCGCGGAGTGACCACTCGAGGCGTTGCCGCACGACCTGGCGAAAGACACCATCGAAGTCGTGCACCAGGTGCGAGGCGAGGAACGCGCGATCGGCGTGCGCGAACGATCGCCCGGGCTCGAGAAAATCGGCCATGTAGAGCGCGCGCCCGGTGCGCGCCCACGCGCCGTTCCCCACGGTGTGCCATCGCACCGCCTCGAGGAGATCCTCCCGCGTTTCCCCGTCACGCAGCAGCCGCGCCGCCGCCGCCGGACCATGGAGGATCTGCGCCGGAAGCGAGGCATCCCCCACGAGGGCGCGCAGCTCCTCGTCGGGGGCATCGCGCAGCGCGTCGTGAAAGAGGCCGGCGTCGTGCCAGGCGCGAGCCTCGTCAGGCGGAACGTGCAGCTCGCCCGCCCAGCGGTCCAGCAGCGCGGTCACGCGCGCGATGTGGCCGCGTCGCTTCTCACTGACCCGCGCCCATGACGGCAGCTCAATCGAATCCACGACGGACGTATGGCTCGAGAACGGCGTGATTCCGGATGGTCGTGCGCGCGACGTAGTTCCAGCCCTTGAGCTCGACGCCGCGCCCGATGCGCGACTCGACGATTCGCGAGTACGGACCGATGACGCACTCCGGGCCAATGACGGTGGCTCCCTCGATCACGGTCCCTGGATAGATCATCGTGTCCGGGCCGATGCGCACATCGGCATCCACCCACGTCGTCGCCGGAAGGACGAAGCTGACGCCGTTCGCTTCGTGGTCGCGCACCAGACGATCGCGGATGGCAACACCCGCATCCGAGAGCGCATGGCGGTCGGTGATGCGAATGAGCTCGTCCTCGGACGTGGGTGCCACGCGATGCGCGCCGACCGGGCGGCGCGGGTCGTCGGCCGAGGCGAGTGCCGGCCCCTCTCCGCCGACGAGCAGTGGGGCGAGCTCTTCGCGTCGGTCGAGGAGCGCGGCGATTCCGCTTTCCGCCGCGCGCAATGCGCGCGCGATCGTGGCGGGCGTCACCAACGCGGCGGCACCATCGAGCAGCGCGCGCATGCCGGGCGCGGTGACCGCCGCGCGGAGGGAGATCAGCTCCGCGCCCGCCTCGACGGGCTGCAGATCGAGACGGACGGGAATGTCCGACGGCACCGCCACCGCGGTCGCCGACGAGTGCAGGATCCGGATGTCCTCAGGCGGCGGCGTCACCCGGGCGAGCGAGTGCAGCACGTGCCAGAGAATCGGCCGCCCCGCGAGGGGATGGAGGTACACGCTCACGCGCGACCGGAACGTCACGCCGTCCTCGAGCGCGGCAACAACCGCGCTCCAGCTCACGGGCTCCCCAGAATGACGTTGTCGATCAGTCGCGTGCGTCCGATGCGCGCCGCCAGTGCCACCACGGTGCCGGGTGCCGCCTGGGCCACCGGCTCCAGACTCGTCGGATCGGCGATCGCGACGTAGTCGACGTCGGTCACGCCGCTCTCGGTGAGCTGTCGGCGCGCGATGGTCTCGAGCGCGTTCGCGTTGCGCTCGCCCGATTGAAACGCGCGCTCAACGGCCCTCAGCGCCCCGGAGAGAGACAGCGCGCGCTGACGCGAAGGCCCATCGAGGTAGGCGTTGCGGCTCGACATCGCGAGCCCATCGGCCTCGCGCACCGTCGGCGTAACGACGATCTCGAGCGGCATGTCGAGGTCCGCGACCATCGCGCGAACGAGCGTCGCCTGCTGCACGTCCTTCTGTCCAAAGACCGCGACATCAGGTTGAACCATGTTGAACAGCTTCGCCACGACCGTGAGCACCCCTTCAAAGTGTCCGGGCCGCGCCGCGCCTTCCCATCGCTTGGCGAGCGTCCGCGGAGTCACCACCACGCGGGGCGGATGTGGATACACCTCGGCGTCATCGGGGACGAAGAGCACGTCCACGCCGCGTGTCTCCGCCTTCGCCGCGTCGCCCTCGATGTCTCGCGGATACCGCGCCAGGTCCTCCGTGGGGCCGAACTGCAGCGGGTTGACGAAGATGCTCATGACAATGACGTCCGCACGGCGACGGGCTTCATCCACGAGACGTAGGTGCCCCTCGTGCAGAAACCCCATCGTCGGCACGAAACCGATGCGCCGGCCGCGTCGCCGCTCGGCGTCGAGCGTCGCCCGCAGATCCGCTACGCGCGTCACGCGGCGCATGCTAGAAGCTGTGCTGATCATCCGGATACGTGCCCGCCCGCACCTCGTCGCGGAACGCCGACACGGCACGGCGAACGTGGTCGGCGAGCTCGGCGTAGCGTTTCAGGAATTTGGGTTGGAACCGGTCGTTCAACCCGAGCAGATCGGGGAGCACGAGGACTTGTCCATCGCACCCGACTCCCGCGCCGATTCCAATCGTGGGGATCGTCAGGCTCTCCGAGACCCGCCGGGCGACGGCTGCCGGCATCAGCTCGAGCACGAGAGCAAACGCACCTGCCGACTCCACGCGCCGAGCATCCGTGAGCAGCCTCTCGGCCGCGTCCCCCTCGCGCCCCTGGACGCGCGGACCGCCGAGCGCGTGGACCGACTGCGGGGTAAAGCCGAGGTGGGCCATCACGGGAACGCCAATGCCGGTGAGCGCCTCGATGGTGTGGGCGATGCGGTCGTCGCCGCCCTCGAGCTTCACCGCCTGGGCACCCGTCTCCTGCATGACCCGGCCGCAGTTGAGCAGCGCTTGCTCCTCGCTCACCTGGTACGTGAGGAACGGCATATCGACGACGAGCAGGGCGCGCGTGATCCCGCGGCGCACGGCGCGCCCGTGGTAGATCATGTCACCCAGAGTCACCGGCAGCGTGGAGTCGAGCCCCTGCACCACGTGCCCCAGGGAGTCCCCGACGAGCACGATGTCCACCTCGGCCTCGTCGACCAGGCGAGCGAACAGTGCATCATAGGCGGTGACCATGACGATCTTCTGCGAGGCGCGCTTTCGATCGAGGATGTCTCGAATCGTGAGCGGCTTCGCCTTCGACGTTCCCTGGCTCACGAGCGCTCCAGAAGCTGCGCGAGCTCGCGTCGCCAGAATTCCCGCGCCTCGAGCGCCGGGTGCGGCACGACGAGATCGGGATCGCGCACTTCCTGCTCGGAGAAGCGAACGATGTCGAGATCCAGCGTTCGCGAACCCCAGCGCTCGCCACGATCGCGCCCCGCGTCGCGCTCGATGCGCTGGAGTGCCGCGAGCAGGGCGTGGGGATCGAGGGTCGTTTCGACTGCGGCCATCTGGTTCAGATATGCGCCTTGGAGGGGGCCGCCGACCGGAGCAGTCTCCTCGACGTCGGTCACGCTGAGGAGTCGAGAGCCGGGAAGAGCCGCGAGCGCCGCACGCCCATGCGCGAGGTGCGCAAGGCGGTCACCGATGTTCGAGCCGAGCGCGATGAAGGCGATGTCGCGCATGCGGCCATCACGCGCGGGCCGGAAATCGCCGCTCGCGATGCGACGGCGAGCGAAAAGCTGGCGTTGACACGGCGTGAAGCTACGGGCATCGTCGGCGCGTGTCAAACGCGCGCGCGGCAAATGGATAGTCTCACGATGCACTATGTCGCACGCGAGCTCGCCGATCGGTGTCGCGAGCGTCGCATCGTCGCGTGCCACCCCGATCCGGGTCACCGCACACTCACGCTCTGGTGGGAGGGAGCCGGGGCCGTGGCGTTCGATCTCGCAGCGCTCGCCGTGCGAGAGGCGAACGCCGATCCACGAAGCGCGCTGCTCCATGGATGGATGATCACCGACGTCACGGCGCCGACCGACGAGCGCCGTCTCGTCATCGCCATTGCGCGACCAGGGAAGTTTCGCGGGTCCTCCGCCAAGGAGGGCGAGATCGAGATCAGCTTCATCCCGAACGCCCGGGGCGCGCGCGTGCGCGAGGCGCGTCGCGTGATCGCCATGATTGGCGCGGTGCTGCCGCGCGTCTCCGAGCCCCGACCCATTCTCGATGATGCCGAGCTGCGCAACGCGATCGGCGCGCGAGACGATGCGGCCCTCCTGCGCGGGCGGTGGATGAGCACGACGATTTGCCGCGCGTTGTACGCGCAACCGGAGCGCGCGGTCGAGATGTATCACTACATCGTCTCGCTGCCGTCCGCTTCGCCGACGCAATGCGGTGCGGTGATCGTCCCGCTCCCGCTCTGCGAAGGGGGAACCGCTGTCGCGTCGCTCATACGTCCGCCGACGCCCGAGAAGGTCGCGCCTGAAAGCGGCGCGATCGACCGACGGTCCCGGGCTGCCGCGCGGATGCGACGCGAGCTCGAGACCGCTCGTGAGGCACCACGCGTTCGTGCCCTGGCCGACGCGCTGATGGCGCTGGGCGACGACGCACCAGTTCCTCAGCGCGTCGAGCTTCCGGATGGGACGACGATGACCGTCCCCGCCCCGAGGGACGCGCACGAAACCCCGGTGTCGATTGCGGCGCGACTCTACAGGGACGCTCGCGCGATGGAGCGCGCGATCGAGCAGCTGCCTGGTCGTATCGCGGCTCTGGCCGCGGCGCCGGAAGAAGGAACGGCCCGGCGCCGCTCACCGGCGAAGCGCTCCGCGCCGTCGAACGAGGGAAAGCGGCTGCCGTACAAGTCGTATCGCTCGTCCGGGGGAATCGAAATTCTCGTTGGGCGAGGCGCGCGATCGAACGACGAGCTTACGTACGACATCGCGAGGCCTGACGACGTGTGGCTGCACGCGCGAGATGTCACTGGCGCCCACGTGGTCATGCGCTGGACGCAAACGGGCGCGCCGCCGACGAAGGATCTCCATGAGGCCGCCGCGCTCGCTGCCTGGCACAGCCGGGCGCGTGGGAGTGTCGTCGTTCCCGTGGATTGGACGCGCCGCCGCTATGTGCGTCGGGCGAGGGGCGGCCCGCCCGGCCGCGCGCTGGTCGAGCGAGTCAAGACCGTCATGGCCAGGCCGAGCGCGGAGCTGGAGCGGAGGCTCAGGGCTGACCGTTCGGACACCGAGGAGTGATCACTATCCGACGTTGGTGATTCGCCTCGTGAGCTCATCGAGATACGCCGCCACGCCACGCAGCTCGTCCGTCGCGCCTTCGAGCTCGCGAAGGGCCCGCGCCTGGTCCTTCGCCGACTCGGTCACGTGCTCGGCGCCCTGTCTCGTCTTCTTCGAGATCTCGGAGATGCGGACGACACGCTCGCGGAGCCGCCCGAACTCGGCCTCCTGATCGCGCGATGTGCTCTCGATCGCCTGCGCGCGTCCGAACGTCGTGGCCGTCGCGTCGACGATGCGGTCGAGCGCCTCGAGCGCCGCGGCGGAGAGGCCCTCGACGTCGCTCATCATGGTGGACCCGCGATCCATCTGCTGGGCGACCTTCCGCATCTGCTCCTCGAACCCGATGACGATGTCCCCGGCCTCGTCCGACGCGCGCGCGCTCTGCTCGGCGAGCTTGCGCACCTCATCGGCGACGACGGCGAACCCTTTCCCCTGCTCGCCCGCCCGCGCTGCCTCGATGGCGGCGTTGAGCGCCAGCAGGTTCGTCTGGTCGGCGAGCTCGCGGATCACGCCGATGAACTCGGTAATGCGCCGGGTCGTCTTCGCGAGCACGTCGATCTGCTCGCCGCTCTCGCCGACGAATCGCTTGGCGCCCACGAGGCGATCGATCGCCGTGGCGATGGTCTCGCGGTGCTCGCTCGCGATCGTCGTCGCCTCGCGGCTCGCGCCGGCGGCGTCGCGGCCGTCGCGGACGACGTTCTCCGTCGCCGTGTGGAGCGCCTCCGTCGCGTGAATGCTGCGATCCACCTGGTCGCTCTGCTCGAGGATTCCACGCGTGATGTCCGAGATCGTTCGCGCCACCGCCTCGCCACCGGCGCGCAGCGCTCGCGCCGACTCGTTGAGCGTCCCCAGCTGATTGGAGACTCGCGTCATTGCCTCGATGAGCGGCTGCCGCAAATCGTCGATGTGAAGCGTCGTCGCCAGCTGGCTCCCGAATCGCTCGATCAGCGCGATCTCCTTGGCGCTGTACGACGCTTCCTTGTGGTGCTCCATCTCGAGCAGTCCGACGTTCCGATCGCCGAAGCGAAGCGGTATGACGACGATGCTACGTGACTTCGGCGACGGATTCTCGATGCGCGCGTCCTTGAGTGCATTGGTGACGACCACCGGGTGTCCGCTTTCCAGCGCCAGGCGACGAAGTTTGGCGTTGTCGGCGGCCGGCTCGCGGGGGACGTCGAGCAAGCCCTCACCGCTGCGGTAGACAAGGCGGAGTCCCGTCGGCTGAAGCCGGGAGATGCGGAACTCCTGCCAATCGACGAGACGGTGCGCGAGGCGCTCGATTCGTCCAAAGGACTCGGCCAGCGATGCATCCGACGTGACCACCTGCTCCATCGCGCGCACCTGATTCAGCTCTTCAGCGGCGATCGCGTCCTGGAGGATGCGCTTCAACAACAGTCCGGTCATTGCCAGCACGACCGTCACCACCGCCGAACCCGCGAACCCGACGCTGGTCGCGGTGAGCACCACGATCGAGGCGGCGCCGACGGTGACGATGAACGCGATCACCTCGTAGCGCATGATCAGCGACTTCTCTTCGGCCAGGAGCTTGTCGCGGAACAGCAGGGTGAAGTAGAGCAGCCCTCGACTGAAGAAGAAGTAGGCGAACACGAACACGACCGTCGCCGGCAACGCATCGATCGAGAGCAGTCGGTGGCTCGTGAGACCAGCGCTCGCGATCATGGCGGCGTAGAAGCCATACGCGGCGACGAGCGCGAGCGCTTCGCGGCCGGCGTTGATCCACGCGACCGCCCCTGGCTTCACCAGCAGCAGCCAGTCGGTAAAGAAGACGCCAGCGAGGAGCGCGATCGCCGTGGCAGGCGCGCCGATGAGCAGGCCGCTGCTGATCGCCACGACTCCGAGCTGATGGAGCGACGAGTATTTGGTGAGCGAGATCTGGTGGTAGCGCAGCGCGACGATGACGACGATCGCGATGCCGACCCCGGCCAGATGCGTCGCCCACCGCGGGTCGTAGATGAGCGACAGCAGCGCGATGGCGAGTCCGGTCAGGCGAAGCGACCAGGCGTACAGGTGGAGAACGCGGCTCACGAGAGTTGGTCCAGGGAAACGCGCAAGGAATGCACGAGGGAGAGAGCGGCATCGACGTCGCGATCCGCCGCGCTCACGACGGCGCTGCCGACCACCACACCATCGGCCAGACGGCCGACGGCCGCGGCCTGCTCAGGACGCGAGATGCCGAAGCCGACGCAAATCGGCATCGACGTGGACTGGCGGAGCGTCGCGATCGTCGCGGGCAGCTCGTCAGGCAGGTCGCTCCGCGCGCCGGTGACACCGAGCCGGCTGATGAGGTACACGAATCCTCGGCCGTGGCGACCAATCTCGGCCATGCGCGCGCGGGGGGTCGTGGGAGCGACCAGGCGGACGAACGCCAGCGGTCCGCCCCCGAGCCAGGCCTCGAGCGCCGGATCGGCGCCCACCGGGAGATCGGTGACGAGAACGCCATGCACGCCGGCGGCGGCGGCGCGCTCGAGCAGCCCCTCGCGCGCCGACAGAAGCGGGTTCAAATAGCTGAACAGGACGATTGGTGCCCGCACCCGCGCCTGCGCCACGAGGTCGAGCGACTTGTCGAGCGTCATCCCATTCGCGAGCGCACGCTGCGAGCTCGCCTGTATCACGGGCCCATCCGCCATGGGATCGGAGAACGGGACGCCCACCTCGATGACGTCGGCGCCCGCATCGTCGAGCCCGCGCAAGAGCGCGAGCGACCGCCCGAGGTCGGGGTGACCGGCGGTCACATACACGACCAGCGCACGCCGGCGGCTGGCGCGCATCTCGGCCATGTGCTGCCCGAGAACGTCAGGCGAAGTAGTCGCTGACGCGGATGCCATAACGTTCCGGATCGGCAAGCTTGATGATGGTGCGCAGGAAACGACCGGTGCCGAGCTCCTGCTGGTTGAGATCCACGAGTGAGCCCGGGTGCAGCAGGTTGCCGCGCTCGTCGCTGATGACGCGGACGATCGGACGCGAAATCGCCTCGGGAACCGGATTCACCGCGTGGACGACGGCGAGCTCGAACGTATCGAGCACGACGAGCGTCCCCACGGGGTAATGCCCCACCAGGCTGACGAACGCCTTCACGATCACCGGGTCCATCCCGCGCCGCGGGTTGTTGCGCATTTCGGCGAGGACCGCCACCGGCGTGAGCGGCTCCGTCTGATAGACGCGACGCGACGTGGCCGCGTCGAAGCCATCGGCCACCGCGACGATCTTGCTGTAGATCGACATCTGTCGCTCGCGCAGATGCTTCGGATAGCCGGTGAGATCGGCCTTCATGTGGTGCTCGTGCGCGACGACCATGGCGCGATACGGCAGCTCCGCCTGGCCGCGCATCTGGAAGAGCGCGAGCACACCGAGCCAGGGGTGGGCGGACATCATGCGCCACTCCTCGTCGTTCAGTCCATCGGGCTTGTTGAGAATTTCAAGCGGCACGCGCGACTTGCCGATGTCGTGCAGCAGCGCTGCCACGCCGAGATCGTAGAGCTGGAGCTTCGTGAGGCCGATCTTCCGGCCGAGTGCCACCGAGAAGATGCACACGTTCACGCTGTGCGTGAACGTGTACTCGTCGTAGTCGCGGAGCGTCGTCAGGCCGAGGAGCGATGTCTCCTCGTTGAGGATCTGGTCGACGATCGACTGCACCGCCCGCTTGATCTTCTTGATGTTCGGACTCCGCCCCATGCGGACGGAGTTGATGACTTCTTTCGTCACGGTGACCGACTGCGCGTAGGTGCGCTTGGCCGCCTCCTTCGCCTTCTCCCGGAACTCCTCGTCGTCGGTGTCGGTGGGCCCGGCGAGGACGAACGACTTCACTTCCGCGGCCTCGAGCTTCCCGGTGACGTAGGCGAAGCGGGCGGGGGGCTCGACGGTTGGCGCGCCCTGCAGAATCGTCAGCAGCGCAGTCCATTCCCGGCCGGCCGCGCCTTCTTCGACACGGCAAACGCCGATGCCCGCATCGCGGAACATCGTCAGCACCCGGCTGAAGCTGGCGTAGTTGTCCAGATCGAGTCGGAGGCGCGTCGCGTTGATGAAGATGAACTCGCCGGAGACGCGCAGCTCCAGCTCGCGCTCGTGCTTGAGCAGGTCGGCCGCGAGATTGGCCAGCTCGTGCAGCGCGTTCTGGACGGCGGCGTTTTCGAGCGGGTACAGCTTGAGCGCACGCGACACGCTGTAGAGCGCGATGATGAAGTCGCGGCCGCGACGGCGAATGTAGGAATCGCCTCCGCGGTCGTAGTCCGCGGAAAACTGGGCGCCGTGGGTCGGGGTGCGCCTGATGCCGTGGGTCATGCCGCGCTCCCGCGCACGGCGCGATTCACGGCGTTACGGACGAGCACGTCCTTGTCTCCCTGCGCACGAGTGAGGGCGTCGGTTGCGTCCCGGGTGCCGATCTTTCCGAGCGCCATCGCGGCGCACGCACGCATCTCGGGATCCTCACGCTTTCCGAGGAACCCTTTCCCGTTCAGCAGCGCATCCAGGTACGGGACGCCCGATGCCGCGGCCAGCGAGCCGTACGCCTCGAAGAACGCCATCTTCTCGGTGAGATCGGCGTCACGGAGCGCGCGCCCCTTCACCGCGGCCTCGACCTTGGCGAACGCGCCGCGCTGCCCGCGCGATCCGAGAATGCGCACCGCGGCCACGCGGACATCGCGATCCTCGTCGTCGACGGCGCGCTCGAGCTGTTGCAGCGCGCCCGCCGAGTTGATTTCCGAGAGCGCCTGGACGGCCGCGAGCCGCACCTTGGCGGCTTCGTGCCCGAGCAGCTTTCCGAGCGGCGCCACCGCGGCGGCGGTCTTCAGGCCGCCCGCCCGACGCGCGGACTCCATCGCGACGTCGACATCGGCCGATCCAATCAGCTTCACCAGCTCGGCGGTGTTCGCCGCCGCCAGGCGCGCCGCGGCCACCTCGATCGCGGCGCGCACCTCGGCGTGCTGCAGGCGGCTCAACCAGGTGAAGAGGGTCCCCAGGGCCGACGGCCGAAGCTGCTCGAACAGCTCGTTGAGGTCGGCCTGGTTAGGCACGGTGGCGCCGTCGTCCATCGCCTGCAACAGGTTCGAGAGGGGTCCCGCCGCACTCAGCCGATCCGGGAGACCGACCAGCTTGGTGCGATGGCTGGCATCGAGCTCGCGAGCACGCGCCACCAACTCCTGCGATTCACGAAGCACGTACGCGACCGTCGAAAAATGCCCCGCCGACAGCAGGTGCATCAGGAAATTCTCGAGGATGTCGGTAATCTCATCGCGGACGGCCTTGGCGGTTTGCAGCTCGAAAATGTCGAGGAGGATCGCGAGCACGTTGCGTCGCACCTCGCTCGAATACTCCGTCTGCACCTCGGTGCGCAGGTAATCGATCTCGCTTTCGTCGAGGAAGTGGACCGTCGCGTCGAGGTCCTCGATGCGAACGATCCCCGGTCTCGCCTCGGGCTCCGGTTCCATTTGCTCCGGTGGCGCAACCGGCGGGCGCTCGGCGGGGACGCTCGCCTCGATCGGGACGTTGTTCTCGAGGGTGAGATCGATGAACCGGTAGCGCAGGAAGCTGAAGTCCTTCTCCCAGATCAGCGTCAGCAGGTCGTCTTCCTCCGGCGACGCCTTCTTCACGCGCTTCAGAATGTCGAGCAGACCCACCACCTCCTGCTCCTCGAACCCTTTCAGAAGGCGTAGCTCGCGGATTCCGTCCTTGAAGAAAATCCACGGAACGCTTTCGGACTTGCTCGTCTCGCGCATGACGGAGCGGCCTTCCCAGCGGAAGTCCGACTCGGTGATCGCGAGGGCAATCTCGTCCACGTGAGCCCAGACCGGCAGAAATGCGCGTCTGAGATTGTCGATCGCGCGCTGGTAGACCGGGTTGTTCGGCAGATACAGCTGGTGCGCACGCATCGCCTTCCCGAGGACCTTGAGAAGCTCCTCGACGAGTGCCGGCGGGAACGGCGGCTCGGTGAGCTCGTGCGTCGTCGCAACCGGCGGCGTCTGCGTGCTCACACGCCGGCTCCCGTGGCGGCGCTCACGTGCGCCACATCCTTGTCACCGCGCCCACTCACACAAAGCAGGATCTGGGCATCAGCCGGCCACGCCCCCCGCTGTGCGTCGATCCAGGCGACCGCGTGCGCCGTCTCGAGCGCGGGAATGATTCCCTCGAGCCTCGCGAGCAGCTCGAAGCCGGCCACCGCCTCACGATCGGAGACGGCCACGTAGCGCGCGCGTCCCGTCTCCTTGAGGTAGGCGTGCTCCGGTCCGACGCCAGGGTAGTCGAGCCCCGCGGAAATCGAGTGCGCCGGGTGCACCTGCCCGTGCGCATCCTGAAGCAGGTAGCTCAACGATCCGTGGAGAACGCCGGGGCGGCCGCGCGACAGGGAGGCCGAGTGATGCTCGGTATCGAGCCCCTCACCGGCCGCTTCGACGCCCACTAGCTCGACCGACGCATCGGGCACGAACGCATGGAAGATCCCGATCGCGTTCGAGCCGCCGCCGACGCAGGCGACCACAGTGGTCGGAAGACGACCCGTCTCCGTCAGCATCTGCTCGCGAGCCTCGAAGCCAATGACCGCCTGGAAGTCGCGAACGATCCGAGGGTAGGGCGCAGGCCCCACCACCGACCCGATGATGTAGTGGCTGTCGTTGACGGAGGCGACCCAATCGCGAATGGCTTCACTCGTGGCATCCTTCAGCGTTCGCGTCCCGGAGGTGACCGGAATCACCTCGGCACCCATCAAACGCATGCGGTAGACGTTGAGCGCCTGCCGCCGCATGTCTTCCTCACCCATGTAGACGACGCACTGCATCCCGAATCGCGCGCACACCGTCGCCGTCGCCACCCCGTGCTGCCCCGCGCCAGTCTCCGCGATGATCCGGCGCTTCCCCATTCGCCGCGCAAGCAACGCCTGTCCGAGCACGTTGTTGATCTTGTGCGCACCGGTGTGATTCAGGTCCTCCCGCTTCAACCAGACCGAGGCGCCAACCCGCTCCGAAAAGCGAGGGGCGCTGCTCAACGGAGAAGGACGACCCACATACTTATTAAGCAAATTGTCCAACTCGGCGCGAAACGACGGGTCTGATCGCGCCGATTCATAGGCGCGCTCGAGCTCGTCGAGCGCCGGGATCAACGTCTCCGGGACGTACCTTCCACCGTAGGCGCCAAAGCGGTCGGAGGTCGCCTCCTTGCCGGCGCTCACCTGGACGCTCTCACGGCCTGAACGAATTCGCTCATGAGCTGATGGTCCTTGACGCCTGGCGCGGACTCGACGCCGGAGGACACGTCGACGACGTCGGGACGAATGGCGGCAATGGCTGTGGACACGCGCGCCGGGTTGAGTCCGCCGGCGAGCACGATTCGCGCGTTGGCGCGTCGAAGTGCAGCGAGCAGATCGGTGATCATCGACCAGTCGAACGCGCGCCCGCTTCCACCGAGCACGCCGTCGACGCGGCTGTCGAAGAGTATTGCGTCGGCACTCGAGGTGAGTGCGCTCAAGCTCGTCTCGTCGACTGCTTTACCTACTCGGACCGCAGCCCACGTCTCAAGTCCAGTGAGCCGCTTTATCGCCGCCACGAAGTCGGGAGTCGGGTCCGCGTGCAACTGTACTATCTCGAGCGCCGCGCGCGCGGCACTTCTCGCGATCTCGTCAGGCGTTTGGTGTCCGAAGACACCCACTCGTCTTACTGATGTCGCGCCGTCGAAGACGGCCCTGGCCTGCTCGGCAGTGACCGCGCGCGGTCCACCAGCGAACACCGCGCCGATGTACGATGCGCCGAGCTCGACCGCGACCGCGGCATCCTCTGCTCGCGTCAGGCCGCAGAACTTGATGGCGACCGTCATCGGCCCCGGCGCGAAACCGTGGCAAGGGAGCGGACGGCGATTTCCGGATCGTCGGCCTCGGACAACAATGATCCGACGAGCACCGCATCGGCTCCCACATCACCCGCCCGCTCGACGTCGGCGACCGTTCGCATTCCGCTTTCGGCGATCGCGATGATCGGTGCCGGCACCCGCGGGATCAACCGACCGGCCAGCCCGGAGTCGATCTCCAATGTCTCGAGATCGCGACTGTTGACACCGACCACGCGCGCGCCTGCCTCGAGTGCGGTCTCGAGCTCGTCCTCGGTACGCACCTCGATCAAGGGCTCCACCTCCCATCGTCGCGCCGCGCGGGCAAGCGATGACAGCGCCGCCGGTGGAAGGGCACGCGCGATGAGCAGCACCATCGATGCGCCCCACGCTCGCGCCTCGATGATCTGAATCTCATCGATGATGAAATCCTTTCTGAGCAGCGGGAGATCGACGGACGCGCGCACGAGCGCGAGATCGTCACCGCTCCCGCCGAAATGCGACGGCTCCGTGAGCACCGAGATCGCCGCGGCTCCTCCGCGCTCGTAGGCGCGCGCGCGTGACGCTGCGTCGAGACGCTCGTTAATGACACCGCGCGAAGGCGAGCGGCGCTTCACCTCCGCCATGACTTTCACGGTGGGTCCGCGAAGCGTTGTGACGAAATCAGCACGTGGCGAAACGGCACGAGCCCGATTTTCGAGTTGAGGGCGATCCGTGCGTGCCGTCGCGACCCGGCTATTCGTCTCGTGTATGATCCGGCCGAGCACGCCAGTCGGCGGGGTCCATTTGGCGGAAAATGCTTGCACTTCGGCTATTGTTCGGCTATAGTCTATTCGGGCTCTTTTCGGTCAGTCTGACCGGGCGCCCGTCCTCTCGTGAACCAGGGGCACGCCATGCCGCTCACCAAGCGTCAGCGCGAGATTCTTGATTTTCTCACAAGCTACTCGGAGCAGAACGGCTATGCGCCGAGCTTCGAGGAGATCGCGCGGCAGTTCAACTATAACTCGCTGGCGACGGTGCACGAGCACCTCACCAATCTCGAGCGCAAGGGCTACATCAAGCGCGCGTACAACGAGAGCCGCGCTATCGAGATTCTCCCGTCCGAGGTGAACCCGCGTGCGGTCGAGCTTCCGTTGCTCGGGAGCGTCGCAGCGGGCGTACCCATCGAAGCGGTGGTCTCGAACGAGAGCATCTCGGTCCCCGAGGATTTCGTGCGCCGTGGCGAGCAGCACTACTGCCTGCGCGTTCGCGGAAACTCGATGATCGATGAGCAGATTCGCGACGGCGACTTCGTCGTGGTCCAGGGGCGCAACCGAGCCGACAACGGCGAGATGGTGATCGCCCTCATCAACAACTCGGCCGCGACGATGAAGAAGTTCTACCGCGAGCGCGATGGCCGCATTCGCCTCCAGCCCGCGAACGAGACCATGTCACCAATCTACGTGCACGAGAACGAGGTGACGATTCAGGGAATCGTGGTTGGAGTGATGCGGAAGTACTAGGGCCATGACCCGGGCAAGGGGCCAAGGGCCAAGGGCCGTGGGGTGGTAAGGCGCAGCGGCTGCTTCGCAGCCAGCAGCGCTCATCAGATGAGCGAACGGCCGCGCAGCGCGCGGCCGTTCGCTTTCCTTACCCCTGGCCCCTGGCCCCTGGCCCTTGGCCCTGGGCCTGTGGGCCCCGGCCCGTCACGCTGCGCAAGCGCTCCAACGCTCCGTACCCCTCTCCCCGCTCGACCGCCTCCTCCGCCCTCCTCACCGAGCCCTCGAAGTCCTCGCCATCCCCGCTCACATGGATCGCGGCCGCGGCGTTCAGCACGACAGCCGCGCGCGCGGCTCCACGGATTCGGCCGGTGAGCACTCCCTCGATGGTCCGTGCGTTCGCGGCCGGGTCGGCGCCGCCCAGCTCGCGCGCATCGGTCGCTCCAAGTCCGAGCGTGGCCGGGTCGATGGTCCATTCGCGAACCCGGCCGTTCGTCACCTCGAGCACGCGCGTGGGTCCTAACGGCGACACTTCATCCATCCCGGGTTCGCCGTGCACGACCATCGCGCGCCGGCTTCCGAGTGCCGCGAGCGCCCCCGCCAGCAACGGCAGTCGCTGCGGGTCGGCGACGCCGACCACCTGTCTCCCCGCACCAGCCGGATTGGCGAGGGGACCGAGGATGTTCATCATCGTGTGAATCGCCAGCTCGCGGCGAACGGGCCCGACATGCCGCATTGCCGGGTGCATGAGGGGCGCGAACATGAACACGATCCCCGCCTCGCGGAGCGCATGCTCCATCTCGTCCACGGTGCACTCGATGCGCACGCCTAACGCCTCGAGCACGTCGGCGCTGCCGCACTGGGAGGTGAAGGAACGGTTTCCGTGCTTCGCGATCCGCACGCCGGCGCCGGCGGCGACCAGCGCGGCCGCCGTCGAGATGTTGAAGGTGGTGACTGCCCCGCCCCCCGTGCCGCACGTGTCGACGAGCGAATCGGGGCCATCCGAGGAGAGCCGCACCATCGCATCGCGGAGCGCGCGCGCGCCCCCGGCCACCTCATCGATCGTCTCCCCCTTCACGCGCAGCGCGACCAGAATTGCCGCGACCTGGGCCGGGCTGGCCTCGCCGCGCATGATCGCGCCGAAGGCCTCGGCGGTGTCGTCCGTGCTGAGCGATTGACCACCGGCGAGCTGGCGGATGGCACGCGCCAGCGCGTCAGGGGGTGGCAATGGTCTCCAGCAGGCGCTCCGGAAGCGCCGCGTTGGTCGCGACGAGCGCGATCACGAGCGCGAGCAGGCGCACCCGCTCCACGTCTTCCTCGAGGAAGAGGCCGTGCCGCGCGCGATTCGTCAGGTTCACCACGCCGACGAGCTCGTTGCGATAGAGGAGCGGGAAGCTGATGAAGGAGCCCGTCGTAAAGTACTGGTCTCGAAGGAGCGGATGTCTCGCGGCGTCGGCGACGTCCTGCACGAGGATGGGCTCTCGCGACGCCGCCACTCGACCGGCAACACCCTGCCCGATCGGAATCCGCCGCCCGTCCAGAATACCCGGCTGCAGCCCGCGCGATGCCGCGAGAAAGAGATGGTCCCCATCCGGCGCGCGCAGCATGAGCGACACTCGCTGCGCCTGCATGTCGTCACCGACCAGCGACAGCAGCTCGTCCACCAGCTGCCGCGGATCGGTCGTGCTGGCATCGAGGGCGAGCACTCGCTCGATCAGGTAGAGCGTGCGCGTCTTCTCGCGCAGCGTCTCCGCCCTGCGGTGCAGCTCGATGTGCGCCTGCTCCAGCTGACCGACCGCGGCGCCGACCTGCTGCTCCACGGCCTGCGCGCGACGCGTCGCTCGGCGCGCCTCTTCCTTGGCGCGCGCCGCTTCCGCCTCGAGCGCGATGAGGCGCTCAGCAGCGACGCCTCCCTCCCCTCGCGCCGCGGCCCCGCGAACCTGCGCCAACTCCTGCTCGAGCTCGCCGAGGCGCTTGACGTACTCACCGTGCACCCGCTGCGTGACGTCTTCCAGGGTGCGAACCGCCTCTTGTCGCGCTTCGCCCTCGGCGAAACGCGCGAACGCGAGCTCGAAGAGGGCGACGTACGGGCCGAATCGCTCGACGACACGTGTGCCGAAGATGCGGCGCGGCTCGTAGAGGGCGATCACCGCCTCGAGATGTCCGTCGAGCGGAACGCCACGCAGCGAGAGCAGGCCATCGTCGCTCGTCGGCCGCATTCCCAGCAACCGAGCGACTTCCTCGGAGCGGTCGCCGAGATCGACGAATTGACCGCCGCCGCTGACGATGACACGCACTTTGGGTGGAATGTGGTCGAGCTTCGTGTCGGCCCGGCCTGGCTCGATTTCCCCGCGCTCGTTCATGGTGACCCGGTCACGCAGCATCTCGCGTCGGGCATCATAGCGGTAGAGCGCCAGCACCGTCGCGCGGTCGACCTCCGCCAGGGCCTCCGCGAGCGCCACGAACGCGGCGTCGAGGTCCGCGGCGGCGCCGAGGGCATGCGCGAGCGAGGCCAGGGTGCGGGGCGGCATTGTCGGGGAGCGAAGCGGCGCGTGGGATCGGTGCGCGGGAAAGCCAATGTACCGGCGTACGTACTGGACTGTCAATCGGTTGGACGATCGTGCTTTGGTTGCGGCACGTGGTGGTGCGGCGTAACTTTCGCTCGTGACGCGTGAGCGCACCGTGCAGCTGGTGCTGCACTACGACGGCGCGGGGTTCGCGGGCTGGCAGCGACAACCGGCGCAGCGCACGGTGCAGGGCGTGCTCGAGGATGCGCTGGCGCAGCTGTGCGGATCACCGGTGGCGGCGCTCGGCGCCGGCCGGACCGATGCGGGCGTGCACGCGCGAGGACAGGCGGTGGGTGTCCGCGTGCCAGCGAAATGGGAAACCGCCCTGCTGCGGCGCGCGCTGAACGCGATTCTTCCACGCGATGTGTGGGTGGCAGCGGCGCACGACATGCGATCGGAGTTTCATGCTCGCTACGATGCGACGGCGCGGCGATACAGCTATTACGTGGGCACCGATGACGACGCGCACTCGCCCTTTCGCCGTCGGTGGGAATGGCCGGTACCGCACGTCCTCGATCGCGCGCGTCTCGACACGGCGGCCGCGACGATTCATGGCGAGCACCGCTTTCTCGCCTTCGCGGTCAGAGGCACCGCACCGCCCGACGATGAGCATCGATGCACGATTCAGCACGCGGCCTGGAAAGATCGGCCGGGCGGTCTCGTCTTCGAGGTCGAGGCGAATCGCTTCCTGCACCACATGGTTCGCTTTCTCGTCGGAACAATGGTGGACATCGCCGCCGGCCGTCGGCCCGTTGACTCGATGACCGTGTTGCTGACCGCTGCGCATAACCTGGAGACGTCGGCACCTGCGCCGCCGAACGCGCTCTTCCTCGACGCCGTGCGCTATCCTCGCGACCTCTACCTCGCGGCCGAATGAAAATCTTCCTCGACACGGCTTCCCTGCCCGACATTCTCTGGGCCACGGGCGCGGGACTCATCGATGGCGTGACGACGAATCCAACCCTGCTGGCGCAGGAGGACGCGGATACCGATCCCCGCGATCACCTCGTCGAAATCACGCGATCGGTCAGCGGGCCGGTCGGCGCCGAAGTGGTGGCGGTCGATGCCGAAGGCATGTACCGCGAGGGGAAGGACCTCGCGAAGGTCGCCGATACCATCGTCGTGATGGTGCCGATGCTCGAAGACGGGATCATCGCCACGCGTCGCCTCGCGTCGGAGGGAATTCGGGTGTGCACCACGCTGGTGTTCACGCCGGCGCAGGCGATGCTGGCCGCGAAGTCGGGCGCGCGCTACGTGAGTCCGTTCGTGGGCCGGCTGGAGGACATCGCGCAAGACGGCATCTCGGTGGTCCAGCAAACGCGCGAGATCTTCGCGCACTATGAGCTGGAGTGCGAGATCCTCGCCGCCTCCCTTCGCACGCCGCTTCACTTCATCGGGTGCGCGCGGGCGGGCGCCGACGCCGCTACCGTGCCGCCGTCGGTGTTGCGTACCATGCTGGTTCATCCACTGACGGATCGGGGAGTCGATCAATTTCTTCATGACTGGAGCAAGCGCGTGGCCCGGTCGCGCGCGGGAGTTTGATGTGCGCTTGACGCTGGCAGCGCTGGTCGCTTTCGCCCTGTTGGGATGTCGAGCGCGTGACGAGGGCGGGAATGGCAACAACACGACACTCGTTCGCGAAGCGCGCGCCGCGCAGGCAAACGCCGCGCTCGCCGAATCCCGGCGTACCGCGATTACGGAGGCCGTCGCGCAGATTGCCCCTTCCGTCGTCACCGTGCAGACGCAGACCGTGGAGCGCGGTGCCGTCGATCCATTCGAGGCTTTTTTCGGTGGCCGCAGTGGAACGCGCATCCTCCCTGGCCTCGGATCGGGCTTCATTACGCGCTCCGACGGTGTCGTGATCACCAACGCGCACGTCGTCGTGGGAGCGACGCGCATCTCCGTCGCACTGTCGGATGGGACGAGTTTTCCCGCACGCCTCCTCGGCGCCGACACGCTCAACGATCTTGCCGTGCTCAAGATCGAGGGGCGGGACCTACCGGTGGCGAAGCTCGGAAACTCCAGTGACCTCGTCGTCGGCGAGTGGGCGATCGCGATCGGCAACCCCTACGGGTTCGTCCTCGGCAATAGTGAGCCGAGCGTCACCGCCGGCGTCATCAGCGCGACCGGGCGAAACCTCGCCGCACGCGCCGAAGGGCCGGGCATTTACGTCGACATGATTCAGACTGACGCGTCGATCAACCCGGGAAATTCCGGGGGGCCTCTCGTGAACGCGGCCGGCGAGGTCATTGGCGTCAACTCGTCGATCTACTCGCCGAGTGGCGGGTCGGTGGGGCTCGGCTTCGCCATTCCCATCAATCGCGTCAAGCGCGTGACGGAGGATTTGCTCGCGCACGGCACCATCCGTCGGCCCTGGGTGGGCGTGAAGGTGGAGACGCCGACCGCCGGACGAGCGCGCGATCAGCGCGGCACGATCGTGGCCACGGTGGTGCCCGGCTCGCCGGCCGCGCAGGCGGGACTACGCCCGGGTGACGTGATTCTCCGCTCGCGCAATCGCGAGATCGACAACTTCTACGACTGGGAAGCGGAGCTGCTCGAGCTTCGCGTTGGCGAGCGCGTTCCGGTGCTCGTCAGGCGAGCCGGTCGGCAGTTCACCGTCGAGCTCGTCGTCGCCGACCAGCCAGAGGCGAGTGCGCCGAAGGTGGCGGTGCTGCGCGAGCTGGAGCTGATCACGCTCACACCGCAGATCCGCGCTGAACGAAACATCACCAGCCGTCGCGGGGCGCTGATCTATCGCGTCAGCGACCGCGTCGCCGCCGATCTCGGCATTCAGGCCGGCGACGTGATCCTGCAAATCAATCGCACGCCCATCGAGAGCGCGGACGAGGCGGCGCGCGCGATCGACCAGTCTGCGGGGAGTGGCCTCATCCGGATGTTCTACGAGCGCGCCGGACGCGCGTACTTCACCGACTTCATCATTCGATGACGACGCGTACCCGTTACGTGTCGCCCCTCGGCGAGCGCTATGCGTCGGCCGCGATGCTCGAGCTGTGGTCGCCCCAGACGCGGTACGGACTGTGGCGCAGGCTCTGGGTGACGCTGGCGGAGAAGGAGCGCGAGCTCGGCGTGCCGATCCCCGACGACGCGATCGCGCAGATGCGCGCGCACGTCGATGACATCGACTTCGAGAAGGTCGCGGCGTACGAGCGGCGATTCCGGCACGACGTCATGGCTCACGTCCACGCGTTCGCCGACGTCGCGCCCGCGGCGCGGCCGTTCATTCATCTCGGCGCCACGAGCGCCTTCGTGACCGACAACGCCGATCTCATCCTCCTTCGGCGTGGGTTGGAGCTGTTGCGCGCCAAGATCCTCGACGTGCTTCGCGCGCTGGCTTCGTTCGCGCGTCAGTGGCGCGACGAGCCCGCGCTCGCGTACACACATCTCCAGCCCGCGCAGCTCACGACCGTCGGCAAGCGGGCGACGCTCTGGATGCAGGACCTCGTCCTCGACCTGGCCGATATCGACTATCGGGTGCAGTCGCTTCCGCTGCGTGGCGTGAAAGGGACCACCGGGACTCAGGCCTCCTTTCTCGAGATCTTCGACGGCGATCACGAGCGCGTGCGTCGTCTCGAGGAGCTCGTCGTGGCCGCCATGGGGTTCGAGCGAGCGCTTCCCGTCACGGGGCAGACCTACTCGCGCAAGCTCGATGCGCAGGTGCTCGCCGTCGTCGCGGGGATCGCGGCCAGCGCCGCCAAGTTCGCGTCCGATGTGCGAATGCTGCAGTCGTTCGGCGAGATGGAGGAGCCGTTCGAGGCGGAGCAGATCGGCTCGTCGGCCATGGCGTACAAGCGCAACCCGATGCGGTCCGAGCGGATCTCCGGGTTGGCGCGCTTCGTGATCTCGATGGAGGAGAACGCGAACCACACCCATAGCGTGCAGTATTTCGAGCGCACGCTGGACGATAGCTCGAACCGGCGGCTCGTCCTTCCGGAATCGTTCCTCGCGACCGATGCCATTCTCGTCCTCATGGGCAACGTCGCGGCGGGCCTCGAGGTACACGCGGCCCGCATCCGCTCGCGGATCGCCGAGGAGCTGCCGTTCATGGCGACGGAGAAGCTGATCGTGCGCGCGGTTCGGGCGGGCGGCGATCGTCAAACGGCGCATGAGATCATTCGTCAGCACAGCCTCGCCGCGGCCAAGGCCATGAAGGACGGCGCGCAACATAACGATCTGCTCGAGCGGCTCGGCGCCGACCGCAGCTTCGGCGTCGCCGTGAGCGAGCTGCGCGGCATTGTTCATCCCCGGGAGTTCGTCGGACGTGCCCCCGAGCAGGTCGACGAATTCCTCATCAACGTCATCGATCCGATCCTCGCCGGCGTCCCCGCCGTCGAGGTGGACACGGAGCTGCTTCGCGTATGACAGCGCTTGCCGAAACCCGACTCCCGCTGCGCTCGCTCGGGCGCGGCAAGGTGCGGGACATCTACGCCATCGACGACGAGCGGCTGCTGCTCGTCGCGACCGACCGCGTCAGTGCGTTCGACGTGGTCATGCGCGAGCCGATCCCTCACAAGGGCATCGTCCTCACGCAGATCAGCGCCTGGTGGTTCCGCCAGCTCGCCGGTCTCGTGGACCATCACATGATCAGCGCCGACCCGGACGAGATCATCGATGCCGTGCCCGCGCTCGACGGGCATCGCGCGGACATCGCCGGCCGCGCCATGCTCTGTCGCCGCGCGATCATCTTTCCGATCGAGTGCGTGATTCGCGGATACATCACCGGGTCTGCGTGGAAGGAATACGCCGCACACGGGACGCTGGCCGGCGAGCCGCTGCCCAAGGGACTCCGCGAGAGCGACCGCCTGGTGCCCGCGATCTTCAGCCCGGCCACGAAGGCCGTCACCGGGCACGACGAGAACATCACGGTGAGTCGCATGGCGGAGATCGTCGGCGCCGACGTCGCGCGCGAGCTCGAGCGACTCACGCGCGCCGTGTACGATCGAGGGCGCGAGATCGCTGAGGCCCGCGGGATCATCATCGCTGACACGAAGTTCGAGTTCGGGCGCGCCCCGTCGGGCGGGATTCTGCTGGTGGACGAAGTGCTGACGCCGGACAGCTCCCGCTTTTGGCCGGCCGACGGATATCAGCCGGGGAGATCGCAGCCGAGCTTCGACAAGCAGCCGCTGCGTGACTATCTCGATGGCGAGAAGAAGGCGGGGCGCTGGAATGGGGAGGAACCGCCTCCGTCGCTTCCGGCCGACGTCGTGCGCGCGACGAGCGAGCGCTACCTCGACGCATACGCACGACTCACCGGGCGCGCGCTCGAGCTGCCGGATTCGCGGTGAGGGTCGCGCGCGAAGGGCTGCTCTTCATCGGGATCGGCGCAGCGGCCGCGATCGCCGCGCTCGCGCTGGCGTGGAACCGCGCGACTGTTCCGTTCTGGATTGCCGCTCTCGTCCTGGTCGCGCTCGCGATGTGGATCGTGTACTTCTTCCGCGATCCGGAGCGCACGGGACGGCGGGGGGAGGAGCTGGTGGTGTCGCCCGCGGATGGCAAGGTCGTGCAGATCACCGAGGTGGAGGAGCCGGCGTTCATTCGCGGGCGCGCGCTCCGCATCTCGATCTTCATGAACGTCTTCAATGTGCACGTCAACCGCTATCCAGTGAGCGGAAAGGTCGCCTACGTGCACTACAACAAGGGGAAGTTCCTCAACGCCGCTACCGACAAAGCGAGCCTCGAGAACGAGCAGATGTCGGTGGGGATCGAGACGGCACACGGGCGCGTGCTCGTCAGGCAGATCGCCGGGCTCATCGCGCGGCGCATCGTCAACTACGCCAAGGTCGGGGGATCCGCCGAGCAGGGAGTGCGGATGGGGCTGATCCGCTTCGGATCGCGGGTTGACGTCTTCGTGCCTCCCGCCTCCAGGGTCCGTGTGAAGGTCGGCGACTTTCCGGTGGCGGGACAAACTGTTCTGGCGGAGCTGGGCGCGTGATGCCGGCGCTCCCCAGCATCCCCCGCCCCAACATGCGTCGTGCGGTCGTTCTCCTCCCGAACGGCTTCACGCTCGGAAACCTCTTCTTCGGGGTGTGGGCCATCGTCGCCGCCTCACGAGGGAGCTACGGCGACGCGGGACTCTACGTCGTGCTCGGCGGCATCATGGACGCGCTCGACGGACGCGTCGCGCGCGCGACGAAAACCGGAAGCCGGTTTGGGACCGAGCTCGACTCGCTCGTCGACGCCGTCACGTTCGGAGTGGCGCCGGCGCTGATCATGTACTTCGCGGTGCTCAATCGCGAGGGCTGGGCGTGGCTGCTCTGCTTCATCTTCATCGCGTGCGTCGTGATGCGGCTGGCGCGCTTCAACGTCGAGCAGGGCGGCCGCGCGAAAACGCACTTCCACGGTCTGCCGAGCCCCGCCGCGGGGATGACGCTGGCGACGTATTACTGGTTCAGCCAGACACCCCTCTACAGCCAGACCGTCATCGGCGATCTTCCGTGGGAGCTGGTGATGAAGGGAGTCATGCTGGCGTTGAGCTGGCTCATGGTGAGCCACGTCCTCTACCCGGCCGTGCCGAACATCAGCTTCCGGTCCTGGAAAGGGTACGTTGGGCTCATCCTGGTCGTGGGAACACTTGCCGGGTTGTTGTTCGCGCCGCGGCAATTTTTCTTCCCGGCGATGATGGCCTACGTTGCCTGGGGGTTGCTCAAGACGGCGCTGGTGGGGTTCATGGACCGCGTGCCCACCGGGGATCCCCTGTTCGAGGAAGGCGACGAAGATGATACCGATCGCATGATGCGTCCGGTCATCGTTGGGGAGTCACCCGGACGCCGGAAGCGCCGCCGCCGCGGGCGCGGCGATCGCCCGACGCCACCCGTCAACCGAGCCACCGACATCGAATGAGCCTCTATCGCGTCGCGATTCACATCGTCCCCCGCCGCGGCCTGCTCGACCCGCAGGGCAAGGCCGTCTCCGATGCGCTGCATGCCCTGGGCTTTTCCGGCGTGCGGGAGACGCGCATCGGGCGATTCGTCGTGCTCGAGATCGAGGCGGGCGATGCCATGGAAGCCGACGCGGCCGTCCGCGAGATGTGCGAGCGGCTCCTCGCCAACCCGGTGACCGAGGACTTCGAGATCGAGGGCGTTCACGCCATCGAGGGAGCACACGCGACATGAAGTTCGGTATCGTCACGTTCCCCGGCTCCAACTGCGATTACGACGCCTATCACGCCGTCATCGACCAGCTCGGAGAGCGTGCCGTCTATCTGTGGCACAAGTCACGCGACCTGGAGGGGGTGGACGTCGTCATCCTTCCGGGTGGGTTCAGCTATGGGGACTACCTGCGTGCCGGTGCGATCGCGCGCTTCAGTCCCATCATGCACGAAGTCGCGTCCCACGCGCGACGTGGAGGTCCGGTGATCGGCATCTGCAACGGATTTCAGATCCTCTGCGAGGCGCACCTGCTGCCTGGTGCGCTCATGCGGAACAGCGGTCTGAAGTTCGTGTCGAAGCCAGTTCACCTGCGCGTGGAGAACACCGACACGCTGTTTACGCACCGTTACGAGCCGGGACAGGTACTCCGGATGCCCATTGCCCACGGCGAAGGGCGTTACGTCGCCGACCGGGCGACGCTGGAGCGGCTCGATAACGAAGGGCGCGTCGTGTTCCGCTACGTCGATGCTCATGGCGGGCTCACCGCCGAGGCGAACCCCAACGGCTCGCTCCACGCAATCGCGGGGATCGTGAGCGCGGAGGGGAACGTCCTCGGAATGATGCCACACCCGGAGCGGGCGGTTGAGCCCATTCTCGGGTCAGTGGACGGATTGGGTATATTCCACTCGGTGCTCGAACGAGTCGCCGCCTGACCAGCGAGGGTCGCCATGCGTCGCGTAATCGTCCTCAGTACTGCGCTGTTGATCGCCATCGCCGCCGCCGGCGTGCGGAGCGCAGTCGCACAGTCCATCGATCCCGGGATGACGAAAGCCCAGGTGATCGAGCGTCTCGGCAGGCCGTTCGCCGAGCGCACGTCCGGAGCGTTCACGTACGTCTACTACTCGAACGGGCGCGAGCGCGAGGTCGGCATGTCCGACCTCATCATCCTGCAGAACGATGCGGTCGTCGACGCGATCTTCCGCTCGCCCGAGCGGCAGTACACCGGTCGCAGCAGCTCTCCCGAGTCGAAGATGCCCGTGAACTCGGCGCCGACAGGTGAGCGGCTCGTCGTTCCGGTCTCGCAGCCGGCCGCCCCCGCGAATCCACCTCCCGACACGACACGAAGCCCCTGATTAAAGGATCGACGGCATGCCCATTGACGAAAAGCCCAGTCGCAACGAAGACGAGTATTTCGCCAAGCTCGATGCAGAGCTGATCAAGCAGCAACGCGCGCGTCTCGATGAGCTGCGCAGCAAGAATGAGCGTGCCGCGCACTACATGAAGTGCCCGAAGTGTGGTGCCGATCTCGTGGAGCGGGAGTTTCACCACGTGAAAGTGGACACGTGCCCGGAGTGCCGGGGCATGTGGTTCGACGCGGGCGAGATCGACATGATCAAGCAGGTCGACCGCGGCTCCATCGGTCGCTTCGTCGGATCGCTTTTCGGCCAGAAGCCCTAGTGGGCGCAGCACCCCGTCCCGGCGATCCCCACATCACTCCGGCGCTGGTCGCGGAACACGGGCTGACGCTGGAGGAGCTCGAACGGTTGCGCTCGATGCTCGGTCGCGAGCCGACGTTCACGGAGCTCGGGATTGTCAGCGCACTCTGGAGCGAACACTGCTCCTACAAGCACTCGCGCCCGCTGCTGCGCACGCTCCCCACGGAAGCCCCGTGGGTGTTGCAGGGCCCCGGCGAAAATGCGGGAGTGATCGCCGTCGGCGATGGGCTCGCCGTCGCCTTCAAGATCGAGTCGCACAACCATCCATCCGCGGTCGAGCCCTATCAGGGCGCGGCCACCGGCGTCGGCGGCATTCTGCGCGATGTCTTCACCATGGGTGCGCGCCCGATCGCGCTGCTCAACTCTCTGCGCTTCGGATCGCTCGACGTCCCGCGCGTACGCTACCTGCTCGCGGGCGTCGTGAAAGGCATTGGGGACTATGGGAATTGCGTCGGCATCCCAACCGTCGCCGGCGAGGTCGTCTTCGATGAGGCGTACGAGGGGAACCCGCTCGTCAACGCGATGTGCGTGGGTCTCCTGCGAGAGGATGAGCTCATCCGCGCGGTGGCCCACGGCGTCGGCAATCCGATCATCGCCGTTGGCGCGCGAACAGGGCGCGATGGTATTCACGGCGCATCATTCGCCTCCGAGGATCTCACCGAGGCGAGCGACGCGAAGCGTCCGCGCGTGCAGGTCGGTGATCCGTTCACCGAGAAGCTGTTGCTCGAGGCATCGCTCGAGCTGATCCGGAGCGGCCACATCGTCGCCATTCAGGACATGGGCGCCGCGGGGCTGACGTCGTCGAGTGCGGAGATGGCGGCGCGCGGTGAAGTCGGCGTCACGATCGACGTCACCAAGGTGCCCGTGCGCGAAGCGGGGATGACGCCGTACGAGATCCTCCTCAGCGAGTCGCAGGAGCGCATGCTCGTCGTCGCGCGAAAGGGGCACGAGGCCGCCGTCATCGATGTGCTGCGGAAGTGGGATCTCGAGGCGGCCGTCATCGGTGAGGTCATTGCCGAGCCCGTCTACCGTGTGACCGAAGGCGCCCGCGTCGTCGCTGAATTCCCGGGGACGCGGTTGGTGACCGACTGTCCGACGTATCAGCCCGAGGCGCGCGAGAGCGACGAGATCCGCGCGCTGCGTGAGCGCGACGTGCACGCGATCCCCGAGCGTTCCGAAGAGCGCGACGCCACGTGGACGCTGGAGCAGCTGCTGTCGTCCCCGACGATCGCCAGCAAGGACTGGATCTTCACGCAGTACGACTCCACCGTTCGAACCGGAACGGTCGTCGGCCCGGGTGGAGACGCGGCCGTCGTGCGGCTGCGCGGAACCAATCGCGCGCTGGCGCTCAAGACGGACTGCAACGGCCGATACGTCTACCTCGACCCGCGCGTGGGCGGCCGCATCGCCGTCGCCGAGTCCGCTCGCAATGTCGCCTGCACCGGTGCGCGGCCAAAAGCGATCACCAACTGCCTCAACTTCGGAAATCCGAAGCGGCCGGAGGTGTATTTCCAGCTGCGCGAGGCGATCGCCGGGATCGGCGAAGCATGCCGCGTCCTCGGCACGCCAGTGACCGGCGGGAACGTCTCCCTCTACAACGAGAGTCCGATCGGCGCGGTGTATCCCACGCCGGTCATCGGCATGGTCGGCCTGATCGAATCCATTGACGACATCACGCGCGCCTACTTTCGACAGGCGGGCGATGCGGTCGTGCTCCTCGGCGAGCCGACCAACGAGATCGGGGGAAGTGAATACCTGTCGCGGATTCATGGTATCGTCGCTGGTGCTCCACCGCGGTGCGACCTCGAGCGAGAGCGCGGTCTCATCGACGCGGTACTCGACGCGATCCGCGCGCGCCTCGTTCATTCGGCTCACGATTGCTCCGAGGGTGGATTGGCGGTGTCACTCGCCGAGTGCGCCATTGGCAATCGTGAGGCCATGTTGGGCGCAACCATCGACCTCCGCGCATGGCCGACGCTCGAGCCGCGCGCAATACTGTTCGGTGAGGCACAGGGCCGGATTGTCGTGAGCACGCCCGATCCCGCACGCGTCATCGCGATCGCCGAACGCCATCGTGTCCCGGCCCGGGAGATTGGCCGTGTGACGGAGGCTCCGCGTCTGCGCATCAGCGCCGGCGCGCGGGTCATCGATGCTCCGCTCGATCGGCTGGCCCGTCTGTACTACGATTCGATTCCGACGATCATGCGCCGTGGACCCGCGGAGACCGCGGTCGCGGAGCAGCATCCCTCTATCGCTACCGTCTAACGCATGTGTGGCATCTTTGGCGTCCGTGGCGTCCCCAACGCGACGGCCTGCGTGCATCTCGGTCTGTACTCCCTCCAGCACCGTGGGCAGGAATCATCCGGCGTCGTCACCGTCGATGAGCGGGGAACGGCGCGCGCACTTCGCGCCATGGGGCTCGTCTCAGAGGGGATCGACGGACGCTCGCTGAGCGAGCTGCCAGGCGACACGAGCATCGGCCACACGCGCTACAGCACCGCCGGCTCGACGACGATCGAGAATGCCCAACCCATTCTCGCTCGCTTTCGCGATGGTCACATTGCGCTGGCGCACAACGGGAACCTCGTCAACGCGACGGAGATGCGGCGTGAGCTCGAGGATGGAGGATCGATCTTTTCCTCGACGATGGATTCCGAGGTGCTGGTGCACCGCATCGCCCGTTCGCGGCGCGAGAAGCCGGAGGAGCGGCTCGCCGACGCGCTCGACGGTGTCGAGGGGGCGTATTCGCTGCTGGTGATCATCGGCGACACGCTGCTCGCGACCCGCGATCCGCGCGGCTGGCGGCCTCTGGTGCTCGGCCGACTCAACGATGGATGGGTGGTCGCGTCGGAAACGTGCGCCCTCGACCTGGTGGGCGCCACGTTCGAGCGCGACATCGAGCGAGGCGAAGTCGTGGCGATCGATGGCGAGGGGCTGCGATCGACCTTTCCGCTCGAGAAGCGAGAGGCGCGCAAATGCGTGTTCGAGTACGTGTACTTCGCGCGCCCCGACAGTCGCATCTGGGGTGGCTCCGTCGACCGCGCGCGGCGGGAGCTGGGCCGCCAACTCGCGCGCGAGCAGCCAGCCCCGAATGCCGACCTCGTCTTCGCGGTCCCCGACTCGGCGAACTCTGCCGCCGTGGGCTATTCCGAGGAATCAGGTCTGCCGTTCGAGCTTGCCCTCATCCGGAACCACTACGTGGGGCGGACCTTCATCCAGCCATCGCAAACGGGGCGCGACGCCAAGGTGAAAGTGAAGTACAACGCCGTGCGCGAGGTGCTCGACGGAAAGCGCGTCGTCATGGTGGATGACTCCATCGTTCGCGGAACGACCACGCGCGGACTGGTGGCGCTCGTGCGCGCGGCCGGCGCCCGGGAGGTGCACATGCGGGTCAGCTCGCATCCGATCACCGGCCCATGCTACTACGGCATCGACACTCCCTCGCGCGAGGAGCTGATCGCGGCCAATCTCGGTGTCGATGACATCGCGCGACACATTGGTGTGGACTCGCTAGGCTACCTGTCACTGCAAGGGATGCTGGGCGCCGTTCCCGGCGGACCCGAGGGATTCTGTCATGCCTGCTTCTCCGGAGATTACCCGACTCCCCCACCCGCGGACCCTAACAAGCTCCGGTTTGGATGCGGCTGCTGAGGAGACTATCGTGAAGCGCCTCGTATACTTCTTCGGTAACGGTAAGGCCGACGGCACGCGCGAGATGAAGGGCGCGCTGGGCGGCAAGGGTGCGAACCTCGCCGAGATGACGAACCTCGGCGTTCCCGTCCCGCCGGGGTTCACCATCGCCTGCGAGGTGTGCATCACCTACCTGCAGACGGGCACGTATCCGCCGTCGCTGCGCGAGGAGGTCGCCCGCAACATCGAGCGCCTGGAGACGGCGACGGGGAAGCGCTTTGGCGATCCGGCTAACCCGCTCCTCGTCTCGGTTCGATCGGGCTCTCCGGTCTCGATGCCCGGGATGATGGAAACGATCCTCAACCTGGGACTGAACAACGTCACCGTCGAGGGACTCGCGCAGCAGAGCGGGAGCGCACGGTTCGCCTACGACTCGTATCGCCGGCTGCTCCAGATGTACGGAGACGTGGTGCTCGGCGTCTCCATTCACGACTTCGAGAGCCTGCTCAAGAGCAAGCGCCTGCTCGAAGGCGTCGCGACGGATGCCGAGCTGAGCGAGGACGCGCTCCGTAATCTGGTCGAGGAGTACAAGGCGCTCATCAAGTCGCGAACCGGTGCTCCCTTCCCGATGGATCCCACGGAGCAGCTCTGGGGCTCCATCGAGGCCGTCTGGAAATCCTGGATGCTCAAGAAGGCCGTCGATTATCGTCGCGTCAACGGCATTCCCGAAACGCTCGGCACCGCCGTCAACATCGTGTCGATGGTGTTCGGCAACATGGGCGAGGACTCCGGGACGGGCGTCGCGTTCACACGGAACCCGTCCACCGGCGAGAAGAGGTTCTACGGCGAATTCCTGATGAACGCGCAGGGTGAGGACGTCGTCGCAGGCATCCGCACGCCGCTCGACATCGACGACATGGCGCAACGGCTACCGGAGGCTTATCGAGAGCTGCTGGTCACCCAGGAGCGCCTGGAGAAACACTACCGCGACATGCAGGACCTCGAGTTCACGGTCGAGCGCGGGACGCTGTATCTCCTGCAGACGCGGACTGGCAAGCGTACCGCCGCGGCCGCCGTTCGCATCGCCGACGAGATGGTTGCCGAAGGGCTCATCAACAGTCGCGAAGCGGTAATGCGCGTCGCCCCGCAGCAGCTCGACCACCTCCTGCACCCGAGCATCGACCCTGGCGCCCGCGCGGAGCCGTTATGCGTCGGGTTGCCGGCCAGCCCTGGCGCCGCGAGCGGACGCGCCGTCTTCGACCCGGATGTCGCCGAGGAGCGGGCGGCTCACGGCGAGCGCGTGATCCTCGTTCGCGATGAGACGACGCCGGAGGATTTTCACGGCATGGTGGCCGCGAGGGCGATCCTGACGACTCGCGGCGGGATGACGAGCCACGCCGCCGTCGTCGCGCGCGGCATGGGCAAATGCGCGATCGTCGGCGCGAAGGACATTCAGGTGGACCTGAAGCAGCGGTCCTTCGCCGTGGATGGCACGACGATCAACGAGGGCGACTGGATCACGCTCGACGGGGCGACGGGTCGTGTCTTCAAGGGCGACCTTCCGACCGTCCCGAGCGATGTCGTTCGCGTCATGTCCGGCACCATGTCGCCTCACGAGTCCACCACCTTCGGACCGTTCGCGCGCCTCCTCGGCTGGGCCGACGAAGCACGCACCCTTCGCGTGCGCGCCAACGCCGATACGCCGCACGATGCGCGCATGGCGCGCGGATTCGGAGCCGAGGGCATCGGCCTGTGCCGCACCGAGCACATGTTCTTCGAAGGCGATCGCATTCACGCCATGCGGGAGATGATCGTCGCGCGCGACGAAGACGGCCGCCGGCGCGCGCTGGAGAAGCTGCTGCCGATGCAGCGCACCGACTTCGAGGGAATCTTCGAGGCGATGAACGGCCTGCCGGTGACCATTCGCCTCCTCGACCCGCCGCTGCACGAGTTCCTGCCTCACGGTGGCGAGGAATCGAAGCGCCTCGCGCGCATGCTCGGCATCACGCGCGCGGAGCTCGCCCGCATCGTCGAGAACCTGCGCGAGACGAACCCGATGCTCGGCCATCGCGGATGCCGGCTCGGCGTGAGCTTCCCGGAGATCACCGAGACGCAGGCGCGCGCGATCTTCGAGGCGGCCGTTCGCACGACGAAGCGCGGCATCGTCGTGCTCCCCGAGATCATGATTCCGCTGGTGGCTACCGCCAAGGAGTTCGCGCACCAGCGCGCGATCATCGACGAAGTGGCGCGCACGATGTTCGGCGGCATCGGCGGCGAGATCCCCTACCTCGTCGGGACGATGATCGAGCTGCCGCGCGCCGCGCTCACCGCCGAGGAGATCGCGGGTGGCGACAAGGGTGCCGAGTTCTTCTCCTTCGGCACCAACGACCTCACGCAAACGACCATGGGGATGAGCCGCGATGATGCGGGGCGCTTTCTGCCCACCTACGTGGAGCGCGGAATTCTCCCGGAAGACCCGTTCCAGGTGCTCGACGAGCGCGGCGTGGGCCGGCTCATCCGCATCGCCGTGGAAGATGGCCGTCGCGCGCGCAGCACCCTGAAGGTGGGCATTTGCGGCGAGCATGGCGGCGAGCCACGCTCCATCCGCTTCTGCCACAACGCCGGAATGCACTACGTGTCGTGCTCGCCGTTTCGGGTGCCGATAGCGCGGCTGGCGGCGGGGCAGGCGGCACTGGCGGGTTGAGTTGAACGAACGGCAAAGATGACAGAGTTCAGAATACAGAATTCAGAATTCAGAGTTCGCCAAGTTAACCTGGGACGACACCTCTGAATTCTGAAAACTGAATTCTGAACTCTGTCATCTTTGCCGTTCACCCTCGCCGTTTCCCGCCTCCGCCCAGGGCGGACACCGCAACCTCGTGTACGTAGTACAGCGTCCCCACCCCGATCTTCCTCAGCACCGGAAGCGACACGTTGTACACCGGCACGCCTCCGGGCGTGCGTCCCTCGAAGGCCCCGGTGTGCGCGTGTCCGTGAAAGACCGCCGTGGCCTCGTAGCGGTCGAGAGGCTCCGCGAGCCGGTCGCACCCGAGAAAGGGGTAGATCACCTCCGGCTCGCCA
>DASRHU010000253.1:0-3119 GCA_035650335.1 Gemmatimonadaceae bacterium
CGGGCACGACCGTCGTCGAGCTCAACCTTGGCGGTCGCACCTCCAAGACCCTCATTCGCGAGATTCAGCGCCACCCGTTCAGGCGGCAGGTGCTGCATATCGACTTCCAGGAGCTCGTCGCCGGTGAGAAGATCACCGTCAACGTGCCGATCCACCTCGTCGGAACCGCGGCCGGCGTGAAGGACGGCGGCATCGTCGAGGAAGTCATGCGCGAGGTCTCGGTCGAAGTCGATCCGGCGAACATCCCGAGCCATTTCGAGATCGACATCTCGCATCTCGGCATCAACGACTCCGTGCACGTGAGCGACATCAAGGTCCCGGAAGGCGTCGAGGTGCTGGAGGATGTAGAGGCGACCGTCGCCGTCGTGGCTCCGCCCCGGGTGGAAGAGGAGCCCCCCGCCCCGGCCGAGGGCGCCGTCGAAGCCGCGCCCGAGCCGGAGCTCATCCGCAAGCCCAAGGATGAGGAAGAGGGCGCTGAAGGCGAGTAACATCCCTCGTCAGGCGCTTGAAGGTGATCATGGGCCTGGGGAACCCAGGCCGGGAATACGAGCTCACGCGCCACAACGTCGGCTGGATGGTCGTCGATCATCTGGCCGACGTTTGGCGTTTCGATGGCTGGCGTCGTGACGGCGAGGCACTCGTGTCCGCGGGTCGCGTGGTCGGATGCGCCGTGCGCCTCGTGAAGCCTCAGACCTTCATGAACCTCAGCGGCAACGCGTTGCGTCCCTATTTGCGGCGGCCGCTGTTCGAGCCCAGCCAGGATCTGCTCATCATCGTCGATGATGTCGCGCTGCCACTCGGCCGCTTGCGGCTGCGGGCCGAGGGAACGGCCGGCGGCCACAACGGCTTGAAGAGCATTGAGTCCGCGTTGTCGTCGCGGAAGTACGCGCGCGCGCGAATTGGTGTCGCTCCGGCGGATCCGAACCGGCGACACGACGATCTCGCGGACTTCGTGCTTTCGCCGTTCGGCAAGGACGAACGCGCGGTGGTGCTCGCGCAGCTCCCGCGCCTCACGAGCGCCGTGGAAACGTGGCTCACCGACGGAATCGACCGCGCCATGAATCTTCACAACCGGGAGTCGCCCGAGTAATGCTCAGCAACATCGCGTTCTTCGCGTGGTGGGCAGGCGTCGCTGGGATGGTACTCGCGATCGTCCTCTACGTGTGGATCCGCCGCCAGCCGCAGGGCAGCGACGTCATGCGCGGCATCGCCGACCAGATCCACGCCGGCGCGATGGCCTTCCTCCGGCGCGAATACATGGTGGTCGTGCCGTTTCTGCTCGTCGTGGGTGCGCTCCTCTACACCGGCATCGGCGAGCAGACCGGGTACGCATACGTGGCGGGTGGGCTGTCGTCGATCTTCGCGGGATTGGCCGGGATGAAAGCCGCGACGCGCGCCAACGTGCGCACGAGCGAGGCCGCGCGCGATCAGGGACAGGGACGGGCCCTTCGCGTCGCGTTCAATGGCGGAGCGGTCATGGGGCTGAGCGTCGCGAGTCTGGGGCTGCTCGGCATCGGCGTGATCTTCAGCTGGCTCGTGCCGGGGATCGTGACCCCGGATCACTGGAGAGCATTCTCGGAAACGATTGCCGGGTACGCGATGGGCGCCAGCTCGGTCGCGCTCTTCGCGCGTGTGGGCGGCGGGATCTACACCAAGGCGGCCGACGTCGGCGCCGACCTGGTCGGCAAGGTGGAGGAAGGCATTCCGGAGGATGATCCGCGGAATCCGGCGACGATCGCCGACAACGTGGGCGACAACGTGGGCGACGTCGCCGGCATGGGCGCGGACATCTTCGAGAGCTACGTGGGCGCCGTCATCGCGACGATCGCCATCGCGGCGACATCGGCGGCCATCCCGAACAACTTCAACGCCGTGTCCCTGCCGATCGCGTACTCGATGGCGGGACTCATCGCGTCGATCGCCGGCATCGCGCTCATGCGAGTGCTGGAGCGCGGCGCCCCCGCGCAGGCGCTGCGCCTGACGACGTTCGCGGCGGCGGGACTCTTTCTCGTCTTCGCGTTCGGGCTGACGCTCCTCATCCCGGTGGAGCAGCGGCATCCCGACGGATCGCTGTACCCGGCGATCGGGCCGTTCTGGGCGGTCGTCGCGGGAACGCTCGCCGGCATCCTCATTGGCCTCGTCACCGAGTTCTACACCGCCGGACCACCGGTCAAGCGGATCGCGATGTCGTCGACCACGGGCGCGGCGACCAACATCATCAGCGGCCTCGCCGTCGGGATGCAGAGCGTCATCGTCCCGATTCTCCTGATCGCCGGCGCCACCTACACGGCCCACATGGCGGCGGGATTGTACGGCATCGCGATCGCCGCCGTCGGCATGCTCGCGACCGTCGGCGTGACCATGTCGGTCGACGCGTACGGGCCGATCGCCGACAACGCCGGCGGCATCACGCAGATGGCCCACCTCGAGCCGGAGGTGCGTCGCATTACGGACGGGCTCGACGCGTTAGGCAACACGACGGCGGCCATCGGCAAGGGGTTCGCCATCGGCAGCGCCGCCCTGACGGCGCTGGCGCTGTTCAGCGCGTACGCGAGCGCCGTGGGGCTGGGGACGAACGGGCTGGATCTGCTGAATCCCATGGTGGTCATCGGGCTGTTCGTGGGCGCAACCATGCCCTTCTTCATCGGGGCGACGACCATGACGGCGGTGGGCCGCGCCGCGCAGGGCATGGTCGCCGAGGTCCGGCGTCAGTTCCGCGAGATCCCCGGGCTCCGCGAGGGCACGGCCAAGCCCGACTCGGCGCGGTGCGTCGACATTTCAACCCGCGCGGCCCTGCGCGAGATGATCGTCCCGGGGCTGAGCGCGATCGCGCTCCCGGTGATCGTCGGCCGTTTCATCGGCGTGGAAGCGCTCGGCGGACTGCTCGCCGGCGCGACGGTGACCGGCGTGGTCCTCGCGCTCTTCATGGCTAACGCCGGTGGGGCCTGGGACAACGCGAAGAAGTACATCGAGGGCGGAGCGCACGGAGGGAAAGGCGGGGAGCCGCACAAGGCCGCCGTCGTCGGCGATACGGTCGGGGATCCGTTCAAGGACACGTCAGGGCCGAGTTTGAACATCCTCATCAAATTGATGAGCGTGGTGAGTCTGGTGCTGGCGCC
>DASRHU010000254.1:0-14337 GCA_035650335.1 Gemmatimonadaceae bacterium
CTGCTTCTCCATCGCCTCCGAGGCACGCGACGTCTCACCCGCGGCCGCATCGGCCTCGCCAAGCACGCTCGCCGAGGCCGTGCCGAGCTCGTCGACCAGCGTCGCATGGCGCTTCGAGGCATCCACGACTGATTCCGCCAATGCGTGCGCGCGGCGCGCATCCGCCTCGAGGCGGCGGAAAACCTCCATTGCCTGCGTCATGACGCGCTTTCCCTCATCCACCGCCTGCTCCATCTTTTGAATCTGGCGCGAGGCGTCCTCCGTCCGCGTCGTCATCTCCGCCACCAGCGCGTCGATTCGCTTGAGCGAGTCGGCGCTCTGCGTCGCGAGCACCCGCACCTCCTCGGCGACGACGGCGAAACCCTTTCCCGCTTCGCCGGCTCGCGCGGCCTCGATGGCCGCGTTCAGCGCGAGCAGGTTCGTCTGCCTCACGATCTTGTGGATGACGGCGGTGATCTCTCCAATCGCGTCGGACATCTGGCGCATCGCCTCGATCCGCTCCGCCGAGGCGCGAGCGGCACCGGCAATTTCCGAGACGCGGCTCGATGCGGCTTCCGCATGTTGCACACCCGCGCCGGCAAGGCCCTCCATCGACGCGGACAGATCCAGCGTCTCACGCGCGGCGCCGCTCACCGCCCCCGACGCCGCGGTGATCTCCTCGGCGGTCGTCCGAATGCGACGGGCGACGCCGAGATTGGTCTGAGCGCCCTGCGCGAGGCGCATGAGGGCGCCACCGACGTCCTGCGCCCCACCCGCCGCTTCACCACCCACGCGCGTGACGCGTTCCGACGCGCGAATGAGCGTGTCCATCGTGCGACGCGTTTCCTCGATGAGCGCCGCCACGTCGCGAAGCGCCGCGCCAATGTTCCCGCGATCCTGGCCATCGCGGGCCTCGAGAATGCGGCTCCAGTCGCCGCGACGAAGCGAGGCGCCGAGCCGGTCCAGCTCGGTGAGCGGGCGACGCATAATGCGGTTGAGCCTCGTCACGAACCACAGAATGGCGCCGAACGACACGGTCCAGGCGATGACCATCTCGACGGGACGCAGCCCTCGGAACGCGACCGTGTAGACGATCGTCCCGATGATCAGCAGAAAGAACCCGAGGGTCGTCGCGATCTCGGCGAGGAGCTGGTGTCGGTAGCGCCAGCGGACCAATGCGACGGCACCGAGCACCACCACGTACATGAACGCCAGCGTGAACCAGAGGCGATCGATGGGATACGGAACCCCGCTCATCGCGTCTCCTCGATGCCGAGCGCCGACCACATGGCGGTCACCCGCTGCCTCGTTTCAGCGTTCATCTCGATGAGCTTCGGCCACTCACGGGTGAATCCTTCCTCGGGCCACTTCCGCGTCGCATCGATTCCCATCTTCGAGCCATACGTGAACGCGCGGCTCGAGTGGTCGAGGACGTCGATCGGCCCCATCGTGAAGCGGGTGTCGCGCTCGGGATCGATGTTGTTGAGCGCGATCCACCACGCCTCCTGCGGATCGCGCACGTTTACCGTCTTGTCGACGACAATGATGACCTTGGCGAGCGACATCAGCCCCTGCCCCCACAGCGCGTTCATCACCTTGTAGGCGTGTCCCGGATACTGCTTGTCGATCGAGACGAATACGAGGTTGTGAAAGATACCCTCCGCCGGCATGTGGTAATCCACGATCTCCGGCACGGTGAGCTTCAGCAACGGGAGGAAGATTCGCTCCGTCGCGTGTCCGAGGTAGAAGTCCTCCATCGGCGGTCGCCCGACGATCGTGGTGGGGTACACCGGCGTCGAGCGCATCGTCAGCGCCGTGACGTGAACGCGCGGGTACAGATCGGCGAGCGAGTAGAATCCGGTGTGGTCGCCGAACGGTCCTTCGGTCACAAGCGGCTCGGCGGGGTCGATGTATCCCTCGATGACGAACTCCGCTTCCGCCGGCACCTCGAGATCGCACGTCACCGCTTTCGTCAGGCGCACCGGCGCGCGGCGGAGGAAGCCCGCGAACAGGAATTCGTCGATGGTCGGCGGGAGCGGCGCGGACGCCGAATACATCGACGGCGGATCCGCCCCAATGGCGATGCACACCGGCATCGTCTCCTTGCGTTCCGCCATCTCACGCCAGTGTGCGGCGCCGACCTTGTGCCGCTGCCAGTGCATGGCGAGGTCGCGGGCGCCTAACAGCTGTACGCGATACATGCCCACGTTGCGGATCCCCCGCTTCGGATCACGCGAGATCACCATCGGCAGCGTGATGTAGGGCCCGCCATCCTCCGGCCAGCATTTGATGATCGGCAGCGTGCGCAGATCCACGTCGTCGCCGCGCAGAACGACCTCCTGACACGGCGCGGAGCCGCCCTTCACGCGGGGCGGAAACTTCCCGAGCTCGAGCAGCCGCGGGAGCAGCGACAGTTTCGCGACCAGACCATCCGGGACCTTGAGCTCCATCATCTGCGTGATGCGCGCTCCGATCTCGTCGAGCCGCTCGACGCCGAGCGACATCGACATCCGTCGCATCGACCCGAAGAGGTTGATGGCGACCGGGTACTTCGAGCGGGACCCGTCGAACAGGGAGACGTTCTCGAAGAGAAGCGCCGGCCCGCCCCCGGGCATCTTCATCACTCGGTCGGCGATCTCACAGATCTCGAGATCCACCGACACGGGGTGCGCGATGCGCTTCAATTCGCCGGCGCGCTCCAGCGCCGCGAGGAAGTCGCCGACGGTGTCGAGGGTCACGCGGCGGCTCCGGCAGTGCGACGTTCGCCCGCGTGGATGGCGGCGATGCCGAAGCTCAGCCGTTCGACGCGCACGTTCGCGAAGCCCGCTCGCGTCAGGCGACGCGCGAGCTCGCTTTCGCCGGGGAATGCATCCACGGATTCTGGCAGATAGCGATACGCGGTTGGATGCCTGCTCACCAGTCGCCCGAGTGCCGGGAGGACGCGGTGAAAATACAGGCGATAGAGCGCGCGAATGAGCGGGAAGCGTGGCATTGAGAACTCGAGGATGACGAACGTCGCTCCGTCACGGAGAATTCGCGACGCCTCGGCGATGCCGGCGTCGAGATCGGCGAGATTGCGCGCGCCGAACGCCACGATCGCGCCGGACGCCGCTCCGGCTCGAATGGGAAGGGCGATCGCATCGGCGACGACTGGAGCGACGGGACGAGCAGCGACCTTCCGCCGGCCGGCGCGGAGCATCGGCTCGGCGAAATCCGTCCCGAGTACCGTGCCGCGGAATCCCGGCCGGCTCGCCAGCTCGTTGGCGACGTCCATCGTGCCGGCGCAGAGATCGACGTACACGCCTGCCGGATCACGGTCCCACCTCAGCGCGGCGACGGCGCGGCGGCGCCATCGCTTGTCGATGTTGAGGCTGAGGAGGTGATTGAGGAGGTCGTACCGGGGTGCAATCTCGGAGAAGATGCGCCGCACGTAGGCGCGCTTCTCCGCGCTCCCGGCGGCGGCGGCGAGCGCCTCGCTCCGCTCGGTCTGGACGGACGGCATTGCGATGAAGTTGATCGACGTGGGCGAGAGCCGCAAGCGAGAACGCTGGTCCAAGTTCTTCTGCGCGAATACCTTTCGCGCGAATGAGGATTCAGGAGTCAGGAGTCAGGGGTCAGGGGGTGTGAGGGATTGGGTTCCAGGAGATCACTGCGCACGGCAGGGCCTGGGATCTAGGGCAGTTCTCTCCTGAAACCTCATACCTGATCCCCCCTGATCCCTGAGTCCTGACTCCTGACTCCTAGGCATGCCCTCCCTCGACCTCGCCAACCTACCGGACGCCGACGTCGTCGCGCTCGCGCAGCAAGGGCGCGAGCCGGCGTATCGCGAGCTGCTGCGACGGTACGAGCGACCGGTTTTCTCTCTCATCTTCCGAATGGTGCGCGATCGCGAGACCGCCGAGGACCTCGCGCAGGAGACCTTCATCAAGGTCCTGAACCACATCGACCGCTACCGGCCGGAGTTCAAGCTGTCGAGCTGGCTGTTCAAGATCGCCAACAACGTCGCGATCGACCATCTCCGTCGCCGGACGGTGGATACGATCAGCATTGACGGCTCTCCGCACGCGGCGACCCGCGCCGAGATCGAGGCGACCTCGTTCGACGTGGAATCCCGGGGAGAATCGGCCCTCGAGGAAGTGGAGTCGCGGGAGCTGGGATCGGCCATCGAGCGGGCGATAGCGCGTCTTCGCCCCGAGTATCGATCGTGCATCATGCTGCGTCACGTTGAGGGCCGGTCGTACGAGGAGATCGCGGCGATGCTGGACCTCCCCCTGGGGACGGTGAAGACCTACATCCACCGCGCCCGGAAGGAGCTGAGGGAGGCTTTGGAACATCTTCGGACGTAAATGAAACCCCTTTTGTGAGGCCGACGTAGGACCGACCGGAGGCCCTGTGGAACGACACTTACTGCCCAGCGAAATCGATCTGCTTCTCGACGGCGACGTGGGGTTTGGAACCTCGCCGCTGAAGACGCACGTCCGGAAGTGCCCGAGCTGTCGCGCCGAGGTGGAGGACGCTCGCGCGACCGTGAAGGCGCTCGAGCATTTGCCGCATCTCGCGCCCTCGCCGCTGTTCGCCGAACGCGTCCTCTCGCGAGTGAGCATCTTCGTGCCCTGGCACGTCGCGGTGCTCGACACGCTGCGCGGGTTCGTTCCTTCGACACGCCGCGGACGCATTGCCTTCGGAGTCGCCGGGGGCTCGCTGGCCGCGGTGATGAGCGTGCTCGTGCTGTGGATCGCGATGCGATTCGATGCGGTGCTCTTCGCGGCCGGCATCCTTGCCGATCGGGTTCGCCTTGCGATCCTCGATGCCGCGGGCACTCTTCTCGCCGGCGCGCTGGGTGATTCGGCGTACACGATCGTCCGCACCAGCGGACTGTTCGGGCTCGCCGTGCTCACGCTGGCGCTGATCGCGGCGGCACTGCTCGCGGCATCGCTGCTTCGCACCGTCGCCGTTCACCGTCGTCGCTGAGCGCCGATGAAAGCGCTCACGATTGCCGCCGCGTGGCTCATCCTCGCCTCCGGCGGGTTGCTCGCGCAGGCGAGCCAGCTCGCGCCCGACACGGCGCGCACGCTCCGCGCCGCGCTGGCGCGTGATCCCTTTGGCGTCCGGCTGAACGAGGCGACCCCCATCTCCCTTGGCGAGCGCATCGTCGCTCCGGGCGAAGTGGTCTCCGGCTCCGTCGCGACCACGCGTGGAAACCTGATCATCTCCGGCAGCATCGCCGACGACGCCATTGCCATCGGCGGTGACGTCATCGTCAGGCAGGGGGGAGTGGTTGGCGGCGATGCGGTCGCCGTCGATGGTCGAGTTCGAATGGAGGGTGGAACCGTCCGCGGCGAAGCGCGCACGATGACTGCGCCGCTGGGGCTCACCCCCGCGACCGCGGCGCCGACATCGGCCACGTCCACGATGTGGCATCAGCTCCTCCTCGCACTCGGCTGGCTCGCGATCCTCGCGGCGATCGGGGTCGTCGTCGTGCTGTTCGCGCGCACGAACCTCGAAGGGGTGGCGGACGCGATCGAACGCAGCTTCGGTCGCGCGTTCATCTTCGGCATCGCGGCCGAGCTCGCGTTGTTGCCGGCGTTGTTGATGCTCACCGTGATCCTGATACTCATTCCCATCATTGGATGGGCGCTGCTTCCCTTCGCCGCGATTGGGTTCTGCGTGGCGGTCGCCGGAACTGTTGCGCTCGGCTTCCTCGCGATGGCACAGGTGACCGGCGAAGCGCTGTTGCGACGCACCAGACGTGATGCGGGCTCGCTGGAGCGCGTCGTCTTTCTCGGGCTCGCCGCGTACATGTCGCTTTGGATCGTCGCCGCCCTGCTCGCGTGGGCCGGTCCGGCCGCCGGCATAATGCGCATCGTCGCGCTGCTGTTGACCTGGGTCGCCGCGACGGTCGGCTTTGGCGCGACGCTCATCTCGCGTGGTGGTACCGGCGAGACCGCACCGCCGCCCGTGCCATTGACGCGGACGGCCGAGCTGGAATGGCAGACGCCGACGCCCGTGGCGGGAGTCGCCGCGGCGCGACGTCCGACGCCGGCGCCGCGTCCCCGAGGCGACCTGTGAAGCGCCACTACATGGTCGCCGCGGTGATCGCCCTCGCGGCCTGCAGCTCCGCGACCGACCGGGGTCCCGCGTGGCGCGCCGCATCGGCCGCCCGCCATCGTGACAGCGGCGACAGCCTGCGCCTTCGCGTCAACATGACGGGCGGGGCGCTGCGGCTGTCGCCCGCGGACAGCGCGCGGCTCTACGACTATTCGATGCGCTACGACGCCGCACGTTACAACGTCGAGCGGGTGTACGATTCGGCATCGCACACGCTCAGCGTTCGGCTCGACGGCGGTCGCGGGGGGCTCCACCGCTGGGCCGACAGCGATGACAAGCACCAGGCGACGCACCTTTCGCTCGCCGTTGCTCGCGACGTGCCGCTCGACGTCGCATTGCGGCTCGGCGCGGTCGAAGCGGATCTCGATCTCGGCGGAATGGCCGTCGATCAGCTGCTCGTGGAATCGGCGGCGAGCGCGACGACGCTCCGTTTCGCGACACCCAATCCGCGGCGCATGCGCTCGCTGCGCTTCGATGTCGGCGCGGCGTCGATCGAGGCAACCGGCGTCGGCAACGCGAATGTCGAGCATGTGGACGTCGATTGTGGCGCAGGCAGTCTGACACTGGATTTCTCGGGGGCGTGGGCCGCGGACGTCGAAGCGAGGCTCCGCGTCCGGCTCGGCGCCGTGACGTTACGCATTCCACGCGATGTCGGTGTGCGCGCCCGGGTCGACCTCACCCTCGGCAGCTTCGAGCACGCGGATTTTCGCGAGCAGGACGGCACGCACTACTCGTCGAATTGGGACAGCGCTCAGCGACGGCTGACGATCGATGCGTCGATGCTCGTCGGATCCCTGGAGATCGAACGAATCGATTGACCTCTCGACTACCCGTGGCCCGTCGATTGCCCCGCCCTCGTGGCGGGGCAACGTGTTTCTGGAGGCCGCGTGATCATCAAGGGTCGACGGGTAGGACCTCTCTTGCAGAAGACCGGGCGCGAGATCCTGGACGACAACGTTCTCGGGCTCTCGGCGCAGACGGCGTACTACTTCTTCTTCTCGCTCTTCCCGCTGTTTCTCTTCACCGCACCGCTGATCGGCGTGGTCGGCGATCGCGATCGTATCATGGCATGGCTCATCGCCAACCTTCGTCAGGCGGTTCCGGGCGAAGCCGTGGACCTGGTGGACAACGTCGTCAGTGACATCCTCAACCCCAGCTCCGCCGGCGTCATCTCGATCGGGCTCCTCGGCGCCGCGTGGGCGGGTTCCAACATCTTCTCGGCCCTCATCGATGCGCTGAACCGTGCGTACGACGTTGAAGAAGGCCGGCCGTGGTGGAAGAAGAAGCTGATCGCGCTCGGCAGCGTCTTCGTGTCGTCGGTGCTGTTCGCCATCATCACCACCATCATGCTCGGAGGCCCGGAGATCGCTGCCTGGCTCGAGCGGAGGACCATCATCGGGGAAGCAGGTCACTTCGTCTGGAGCGTCGTGCAATATCCGCTCGCGTTCGCGCTGCTGGTGGGGACGTTGTGGCTGATCTATTACTTCCTTCCCGCGCAGCGGCAGGACAAGTCCCAGATTCTCGTTGGGGCGCTGGTGGCGGCGGTCCTCTGGGTGTTGGTCACGGTGCTCTTCCGCGCCTACGTCGCCAACTTCGGCTCCTACAACAAGACGTACGGCGCCATTGGCGGCGTGATCGTGCTGCTCACCTGGATGTACCTGACGATGCTCGTGATCCTCAGCGGCGGTGAGCTGAACGCCGAGCTCCATCACGGAACCGCATCGATCCACCCGCGAAAGGGTGCGGTGTATCTGGGAAGGGTGGTGACGTCGAGCGACCCGTCGCGGCCGTCGAACGAGCGGGTGGTTGCGGCCAGGTCGTCGAGGTAGTCAAGGTCGTCGAGGTCGTCGAGGTGAGGTCGTCAATGCGGGATGAAGTCACCTTGATCACCCCGACTACCTCGACTACCTCGACGACCTCAGAAGTACCACCGTCCCCCGCACCAGCGACAGGCTCTGCGCCGCGTTTCCATCGCGCACCGCGATCTCGAGCAGGCCTGACGAGCCGCATAACGCGACGGCGCCGAGTGGCTGCACGTCGGCGTATGCCCGTGCCACGGGAATCGTGCGTCCTGCGACTTCGACGAAGGCCTGCTCCCCTTCCCGCGTGTGGGTAGCGGGAAAGGCCACGATGTTCGTGATCGCGTTCCCGTACCGATCGATCGAGATGACCTCGCCCTGGATCGCGCCATCCGCGATCCGGCGCGCTTCCGGCGTGCGGCGAATCACGGGCGACGGCGCGGCGGGCCCGAGCGCGTCGATGGGCGCACCCATCGCGACGCGGGCGGCGGCCGGCGCGAACACGTCACGTCCGTGAAACGTCGGGGAGGCGGATGCCGGCACCGGCATGCTTACCGCCCGTGCTCCGGCGACGAGCAGGGCCGGCGACAGCACGCCGTTGTCGGGACCAATGAGCACTCGATCCTCGCTGCGCACGGCCAGTGCGTCACGCGGCGATCCCACACCGGGATCGACGACGACGATGTGAATCGTCTGCGGGGGAAAGCGCCGCCAGTAGCGGGCGACCGCGAGGCGTGCGCTCTCGACGTCCTGCGGCGCGATCTCGTGCGAGAGGTCCACGACGCGCGCTTCCGAGAGGAGGGAATACAACACGCCCTTCATCTCGGCGACATATCCGTCGGCCGTGCCGAAGTCGGTCAGCAGCGTGATCAGCGGTCGCATGTCAGAGGGATGTGCGCTTCCAGTAGCCGAGACGCCAGAGGACCATCATGGCGATCCCACGGGCGGTGGCAGTGAGGGATATCACCCACCAGATGCCCATGACTCCCCACCGCGACGCCGCCCACGCGGCCAGAGGGATGCGCAGGGCGGTGAGCGTGGTGGAGGCGAGCATTGGCGGAAGGGTGTGGCCCGATCCGCCGAGAGCCCCTTCGAGCACCAGCTCGGCACCGACGAATGCCTGCGACATCGCGCAAATGCGAAGATAGCCGGCCGACACCGCGATCACCGCCGGGTCGTCGGTGAACAACGACGAGAACTCCTCGGCGAAAATGATCTCGACGACGGCCGCGAGCACGCCGACCACACTCGCGTAGCCGGTGGTGATCCATCCGGAGCGCTCGGCACGTCCGACCTGCCCCGCGCCGAGATTCTGTCCGACGATCGCCGCCGCCGCGGCGCCGAAGCCGACGCCGACCATGTACGCCCAGCTTTCGACCCGATGCCCGATGCCTAACGCCGCCAGCGCCGGCGTGCCGAACTCGGTCGTCGTTCGCGTCATCAGCACGTAGATCAGGCTGAACACCACGCCGGTCGCCGCGGTGGGCAACCCGATCCGCGTGATCGTCGGAAGCACGTGCCCACTCGGGCCGGCGAGACGCACCATCGAGCGGCGGGCGAGCAGCGTCAGCCCCAGGACGAATGCTGCACCGCGCGTGAGAATCGTCGCGATCGCGGCACCGGCGATCCCGAGGGCAGGCGCGGGTCCCAGACCGAGGATCAGGATGGGATCCAGAACCAGGGCGGCGACCACCGACACCGCCAGCAGCATGAAGGGGGTGCGCGTGTCTCCGGACGCACGGAACGCGGCATCGATCGCGAAGTACCCGAAGATGAGCGGGCAGCCCGCGAGGTACGCGGTGAGGTACCGCCTACCTAACGCGGTGACGTCCGGCGGCGTCTGCATCACCGCGAACAGCCAGTCGAGCATGAGGAGGCCGATGATCGCCACGGCCACGCCAAGCGTGAGCGAGAACAGCAGTGCCGAGCCGACCGCGCGCGCGGCTTCGGCGGGGCGTCGCGCACCATGCCGGCGCGAAGCGACCGCGGTGAGCCCGACCGCCACCATCTCGGCGATCGCGATCAGCATCCAGATCCAGAACACCGACGTCGACACCGCCGCCAGCCCGGTGGAGCCGATGCGCGTCCCCACCCAGAATGCATCGACGCTGGTGAACAGCGTCATGAGAAGCGCCGACGCGACCGCGGGAACGGCAACGCGCACGATCGTGCCCGAGAGCGGATTGCGAACGAGCGCCGCCGCCGCAACGTGCTCACCGGTGACGCCGATCGCGGGAACGCCCTCGTGAGCATCCAATGGCAACGCGGCCGCCGGCATGTCATCGCCTGGCGGCCGCGTATCGTCATCGCGTGGCAGAGGGCTCGCCGAGCTCATGTCGCGATCGCCGCTCCGTGCTTGTCGAGTACCTCCCGCAGCTGCGCCGCGGTGCCGGCGAGCGCGCGCGCCGCCTGCGACTCGGGCTCCGACACCACGATCGGCCGCCCGGTATCCCCACCCTGCAGCACGTTCGGATAGAGGGGAATCTCGCCGAGCAGAGGCACGCCCAGCTCCTGCGCGAGCCTCGCCCCTCCACCCGATCCGAAGAGCGGGCTCGGCTTTCCGCAGTGCGGACAGGCGAAGAAGCTCATGTTCTCGACGATGCCGAGCAGCGGCACGCCGACCCGCTCGAACATCCTGCCACCGCGCAGCGCGTCGCCGATGGCGACCTCCTGGGGCGTGGTGACGATCACGGCGCCGTGCACTTGCGTCGCCTGCACGAGCGAGAGCTGTGCGTCGCCCGTGCCCGGAGGCATGTCGACCAGGAAGTAGTCGAGCTGACCCCAGAGCACATCGCGCAGGAACTGCGTGATGACCTTCATGATGATCGGACCGCGCCAGATCGCCGGCGCATCGCGCTCCACCATGAACCCGATGCTCATCAGCTTCACGCCGTGCGCCTCGAGCGGAATGATGCGGTCGTTCTCCACCGGCGGCGGCTCGTTGATCCCCATCATGCGCGGCACGTTAGGCCCGTAGATGTCGGCATCCATTAGCCCCACGCGCGCGCCTGAGCGTGCGAGGGACACGGCCACGTTCGTCGCCACCGTCGATTTTCCGACGCCACCCTTGCCGCTCGAGATCGCGATGATGCGGCCGAGGTTCGGATACGCCACCGGCGCCGGCGGAGCGGGGCGTTGGGGTCCCGGTGCGGCGCGCGGGGGCTCCATCACCGGAAGCGCGCGGGGATTCGCGGCCGGCGTCGGCGCCCCTCCGGCGGGTCGCTGCGCCTGCGAGGGGTCCTTCACGTCGACGCGAACCTCGGTGACGCCTTCCACGCGCTCGATCGTCTGACGGACCTCGCGCACGAGTGACGCCGGGTCCTGCGCGCCAAGCAGGAACGTGAGACGCACCTTGCCGCTGTCGGTGAGCGCGAGGTCGCGGATCATCGCCGCCTCGATGACCGTGTGCCCGGTGCGCGGGTTCGTCACCCCCGACAGCGCATCGACGATTCGCGCGCGCAGTGTCACGACGCGTCCGTCTCGAGCGACCGCACGCCCCGAACTTCCGGCACGCGCATCTTGAGCTGCGCCTCGATGCCGTCGCGCAACGCGCTCACCGGCATTTCACAGTGCGGACAATCGCCGCGCAACCGGAGCACCGCGACGCCCGTCCGCCGCTCGAACTCGACGAGCTCGATTACCGCGTCCTCCAGTCGGAGCATCACGGCAACCTGACTGAGCGCATCGCTGATGCGTGCTTCGATCGGCTCTCCGGCGCGTCTGAGTCGCTTGGCCATTCCTCAAGTTACCTAGCGTACGGATTTCGGGCCAAGGCCGTCGTCCGCGGGCTCGAGATACTCGCGCGCCGCTTCCAGCACTCGATCGCGCACAGAGTCGAGCGTCCCCGAGATGAGCGCACCCGCGGCCTTTGCGTGCCCGCCGCCGCCGAAACGCTTCGCGAATCGATTGACATCGACGGCGCCCGCGCTGCGGAACGAGACCTTCACCTGGCCGTGCCCGAGGTCTCGAAAGAAGATCGCCATGCGCGTCCCCGCGATCGACCGCGGATGCTCGGCGATGCCGTCGAGCTCCTCGGACCGAAGGGCGTACTTCTCCATGACACCAGCGGGAAGCGAGATCCACGCCAACCCGATCCCCTCATCGACCTCGAGTGTGTGCAGCGCATCACGTAGCAGGTGCAGCCGTCCCACGGGCACGGAGGCGTAGATTCGCCGGTACATCTCCTCAGGATCCACACCCGCCGACAGCAGCTCGCCGGCGATGGCGTGACATCGTGGCGACGTGTTGCTGAACCGGAAGCCGCCGGTGTCCGTGAGGATCGCGGTGTAGAGCGCACGGGCGATCTCGGCAGTGATCTCGAGCCCGAGCACACGCGCGAAGTCGAAGACGAGCTCACCCGTCGCGCACGCGTCCGTGTCCGCGAGGACGATGTCGCCCGGCGGCTCCTCCCCCGGCACATGATGGTCGATGACCAGTCGCGGTCCCCGCATCGCGCGCACCGGCTCGGCGAGCGTACCGAGCCTGCGGATGTCGCTGATGTCCAGCACGATCAGCAGATCCGCCTTACCGAGCGCTCCGGCGCCGCGCCGGCTCTCTTCCCGCACGCCTGACAGCAGAAAACCGAACATCTCCGGCCACGGCGTGGGATTCACGATGCGCGCCGTGATGCCTCGCTGCGCGAGGAGCATCGCGAGCGCCGCCTCCGATCCGCACCCATCGCCGTCCGCATTGACGTGCGTGGAGAGCACCGCGGTCGTCGCACCGTCCAGTGCCGTGCCCATCCGCTCGATGATCTCGCGCCGCGTTTCCGGAGTCGCGAGCAGCGTCGACGGTTTCAGCGAGACCTCCCAGCCGTGAAAGCAACGCGGCGCCCCGTTCGGGCGCCGCGTTCAAGATAGCGAGTTCGGCGACGCACGTCAGCGCGTCGGCGTCCCCGCGAAGCGCGATTTGCGAACGCTGTACGTGAAGTAGATCACCAGTCCGATCGCCATCCACACGAGGAGCCGAATCCACGTGTCGAGCGGCAGCCGGGCCATCATGTACCCGCAAATGAGAATGCCGAGAATGGGGACAATTGGCACGAGGGGCGTCTTGAACGGCCGCGGCAGCTCCGGGGATCTCACCCGCAACACCCAGATCCCGGCGCACACGATGATGAACGCGAGGAGCGTTCCGATCGACACGAGCTCACCGAGAATTCCGATCGGGAACAATCCCGCGACGACGCCGGCGACGACGCCCGTCACGATCGTCGTGATGTACGGGGTCTGGAAGCGCTGGTGCACCTTGCCGAACACCGCGGGGAGCAACCCGTCACGCGCCATCGAGTAGAAGATGCGCGGCTGTCCCATGAGCATTACGAGCACGACCGAGGCGAGACCCGCCATGGCGCCCACGGCGATCAGCTTCGTCAGCCAGGCCAGGCCGGGGCCGGCCGCCGCGAGGGCGACATAGACGGGATCAGGAACATTGAGCTGCGTGTACGGCACCAGCCCCGTCATCACCAGCGACATCAGGATGTACAGCACCGTGCAGAACGCGAGAGAACCGAGGATGCCGATCGGCATGTCGCGTTGCGGGTTCTTCGCCTCCTGCGCCGCGGTGGAGACGGCGTCGAATCCGATGTAGGCGAAGAAGATCACGCCCGCTCCGCGAACGATCCCGTCCCACCCGTATTGGCCCGGTCCCTGATTTGGCGGAACGAACGGCGACCAGTTGTCGGGGTTGACGAACATGAAGCCGAACCCGATCACCAGGAAAATGATCGCGACCTTGATCGCGACCACGATGTTGTTGAATCCCGCCGACTCCTTGACGCCGATGACGAGGAGGATCGTGAGAACGGCGATGAGAAACATCGCCGGAATGTTGAGAATCGCGCCGGTGCGCGAGAGCCCGTCGGCCGCCGTGTAGGCGAACGGGGCCTGCGTCCATTCCATCGGCATCGTGACGCCGATGCTCTTCATGAACGAGACGAAGTATCCCGACCACCCCACCGCGACCGTCGACGCGCCGAACAGGTACTCCAGGACGAGATCCCAGCCGATGATCCAGGCGATGAACTCGCCGAGCGTGGCATACGAATACGTATACGCGCTTCCGGCGATCGGAATCATGCTCGCGAACTCGGCATAGCAGAGACCGGCGAACAGACAACCCAACCCGGCCAGGATGAACGAGAGCACGATCGCCGGGCCCGCATAGTTCGCCGCGGCCGTTCCCGTGAGCACGAAGATGCCCGCGCCAATGATCGCGCCGATGCCGAGCAAGGTGAGATTCGTGGCAGTGAGCGCACGCTTGAGCGTGGTCTCGTGCGACTCACCGCTCGCCTCGGCCTGCAGGAGGGCGATGCTCTTTTTCGACCATAGACCCATGGTGATTCTCCGGGGGGAATTCGGGCGGGAACTGGCGAATGGAAGAGATGCCGGCCCGGTTTTCAAAGACGGGGCAAAATCCCGTCGGCCTCAGGGTTTGTCAATAGAAGTTCGGG
>DASRHU010000255.1:0-9645 GCA_035650335.1 Gemmatimonadaceae bacterium
GGCGCTTCGCAGCCCGCGCACGAGCTTCAGGCACACGCACCTCGAAGTCACGCCGACGGGCCATGTGGCGACGACGTTTCTGATGCTTCACTCGATCGACAATCCGAGCGGCCCGCTGCTGGGCAGCACCAAGCTCACGCACGGAGCCGGCGACAGCGCCACCGTCGAGACGAAGCAGGGTGATTCGATGACGACGCGCCGGGTGCCCCTGCCGGCCGGGGCGATCCCCTCGCTGCCCCAGTCCTTCCTCGGCTACGAGTTGGCGGCAATGCGCATGCGTGCCTCGAAGGCCGATAGCATGTCGATCACCCTCGTCAACCCGAGCGGGGATCAGACGCCGATCATCGTCAGACGCGTCGGGCCGGACTCGATGACGTTCACGCTGCCGTTTCTCACCTACCGGGCGCACGTCGATGCCAACGGGCGCATCAGGCATCTCTACCAGCCGCGAGGAACGGCGGTCGAGCGTGTCCAGGACGTCGACGTGAATGCCGTGGCCAAGGCGTGGGCGGCGCTCGATGCCGCCGGAAAGGGCATGGGTCCGCTTTCTCCGAGGGACTCCGCCTCGGCGCGCATCGGCGACGCGACGATCACCGTGCGGTATGCTCGTCCGAGCAAGCGGGGACGTGCGATCTTCGGCGACATCGTTCCGTGGGACACCGTGTGGCGCACGGGCGCCAACGACGCAACGGTGTTCACCAGCGATACCGATCTCCTCATCGGCAACGAGATGGTGCACGCGGGGAGCTACACGCTGTTCACCATTCCGTCGCGCAATGGAACGACGCTCATCATCAATCGTGAGATCATGCGCGGCGGCGAGCCGCTCGCGGGAACCGACTACGATTCATCGAAGGATCTGGCGCGCATCCCAATGACCACGACGACGCTGGCAACGCCGGTGGAGAAGCTCACCATCGAGGTCGTTCCGCGCGGCAACGAGGGCGTCCTGCGAATCGTCTGGGATCGGCGCGAGATGACTGTGCCGATCCGGCTGCGCTCGTGAGCTGACGCTACCCGCCCGTCCCCAGCTGCCTCGTGTATTTGATCACCAGCGAGCGCGCCTGGGGGCGGACCCATTGGAAGAAGGAATCGGCCTCGCGCCCGTCGTTGAAGACGACGAAGAGACCGGTGCCGGCGGTGTTCAGCCACCCGAACCGCGCGTTCGCCGTCCAGCTCCGCGCCTGATTGCTGTACTGCACGAGCGACAGCGCGAAAATCCGCGGCGTGAAGTAGTAGCCGAGGCGCACACCCACCAGCGACCGAACGAAGTCGCCCTGGTCGAGGTGGACGTCGTGGTAGTCGAAGAGCAGCGACGAGGAGAACGAGGCACCGCGCCGCGCGGTGAGCGTCACGTTGCCACCGTTCCGCGTTCCGTTGTACAGCCCGCCGACATCGCCGCGCAACGAAAGCGACAACGGCGAGCTCGGATTCGTCGCGAAGTCGAGCCCTAACGAGGAATAGTTGTACGACCCCGGCGGGAGCGTGATGTCCCGGGCGATCGGAAAGGGCTCCTGAAGTCCCTCGTGATAGACGTTGAGCTCCGGACCGAATCGTCCGCCGTTCGCGAATTCGATCTCGGTCAGGTCGACGTGGATCTGCCCGCTCTGGTAGAAATCGTCGAGCCCATAGTACGCGCGATAGCTCGCGTGCGGATTCCACTGCTTGAGCCACGCCCATTCGGGCTTGAGCACGATTCGCATGAAGCCGACGTCGTAGTACCGGTACCCGCCGGCGCGATTGAGGAACCCGACGTCGGGGCTGAACGCGTCGCCGACCTGCATGAAGCGCAGCGTGTTGTTCCAGGCGATCGTCTGGTAGTTGCCGCGGAGGCTGTAGCCGAAATCATCGCCGGCGAGGCCGGGCGTTTCCGTCTTCGCTCCCCACCAGTCGAGCGTCCATTTCTCGCCAACGCCGACGCGGCCATCCAAACCGTACGTTCGGTTGCGGTCGTGGCCGTCGTGCACCGCCATGCGCTGCACGGCAATCACACCAATGCGCGATCGGGTCGAGAGCTCGCGCGTGACACGCGCCACCGAGTACGAAGTGGCCGGGTGGACGTCTCCCGCGCGGTCGGTGAAAATCTGAAGCGCCCCGGCGGTGAGACTGCCCACGCGACCGGTCAGGCGTCCGCCGCCGATGATTGGCACCGGGCTGCCAAGGCTGTCGATCCCAATGCGACGGGTGAAGAAGAGCTCTACCGCCTGGGGTGTACCGGCGGAGAAGATCCCGGCGTTCTCGAGAAAGAATGGGCGCTTCTCGGGGAAGAAGAGCGGGAACCGGGTGAGGTTCGTGCGCTGCTCGTCCACCTCGACCTGCGCGAAATCCGTGTTGTACGTGAGGTCGAGCGTCAGGCTCGGCGTCAGACCGTACTTGAGGTCCACGCCAAACTCCCCCGGATAGCGCGCCTTGTCGGCATTGAGGTAGTCGCGCTGCACGCCGGTGAGAAGGTACGGCGTGACCGTCGCCACTTTCCGCGCGGGTACCCGAAGCTCCTGAAGCGTCCCGGCGCGCGACAGTCGCATCAGGTTGAACTGCCGCGGAACGAACGACCAGAACGCCTCCTCGTTCTTGCGGCGGATCGCGCGGACGAGATTGAGCCCCCAGCTTTGCGTGGCGCCGCTCCCGTACCGGAGGGTGGAGAAGGGGATGCGGAATTCCGCGTACCATCCTAACGAGTCGATCGACGTCGCCACCGTCCAGCTGCCGTCCCAGTTCAGGTTGAACCCGCCCATGGAGCCGGACTGGGCACGCGACTGCCCGGCCTGGGTGATGCCGCCGCCTTCCCCCTCCTTGATGACCTGTCCGTCGTACTCGATCCCGGCCGGCGTCGTAGCGAAAACGAAGCCGTTCTGCCGGTCGAGATACGTGTCGAGGATGATTCCGACGTAGTCGCTGTTGGTGAGGGTGACATCGCGCACCTTTTCGCCGGGAACGATGCCGGCGGGGTCGCGATCGAAGAGCCAGGCCCCGACGTAGAGGGCTTCGCGATCGGTGATGATGCGGATCTCCGTCCGCTCGCTGATCGGCTCGCCCTCGCGCAGCTCGCGCTGAACGAATCCGCTCAGCGGCTCGACATCGCGCCACACGGTGTCGTCGAGCTTGCCATCGATCACCGGCGCCGTGGCGACCACGTTCGCGCGCGCGATGCGCGCCGCGCGGGCGGCATCATTGTCAGGCATGGCCTGCTGAGCGCTTGCCGCCGATATCGTGGCAAGCGCCATGGCCGCGGCGATCACGAGACGCACAGAGACGATGGTCGGTTACGGCTGAGACGCCCCGGCCTTCTCCGCTTCGGCCAGCTTTTTGGCCTCCTCCTCTTTCTTCTGCCGCTCGGCCTCGTCTTCGAGCGTCTTCAGGACATCACGCCAGGCGAACTTCTTTCCGCTGCCACGAACGTAATAGTCCATCCAGGCCATCTCGGCTGTCGACTTCACGAGCTGGTTCCGCGGGTCGGGAATCCCGTGCGACTCCCCGGGATAGATGTAGAGCTCCGTGGGAACGCCCAGGCGCTTGAGCGCCATGTGCAGCTCCTCCGACTGCGGGCTCGGCACGCGTGGATCGCCCTTCACCACGTGAATCATCGTCGGCGTCTTCGCGTTCGCGATGTAGCGAATGGGCGACTGTGCCCAATACGCGTCGAAGTCCTCGTACGGAAGCCTGTTGCCGAGGTAGTACTGACGATTCCGCTGGACATCACTCTGCGCGTACATGGAAATCCAGTTCGACGTCCCGGCACCCGAGCTGATCGCCTTGAAGCGATCGGTGTGTGTGAGGATCCAGTTCGACCAATGCCCGCCGGCGCTCCACCCGAGCACGCCCATGCGCGTCGAGTCGACGATGCCCTGCGCGATCAGGTGATCGACGCCGGCCATGATGTCGTTGTAGCCCGGCGGGAAGTAGTTGCCGACGATGCCCGTCTTGTGGGCTTCGCCGTAGTTGGTCGAGCCGCGGTAGTTCGGCCGCAGCACGACGTAGCCCGCGCCGGCGTACACCTGAGAGCCGTAGCCGCCGTTGAACCCGAGCACGTCAGCCGCGGCCGGCCCGCCGTGAATGGCGACGATGAGCGGATACCGCTCTCCCGCGCGGTAGCCCACCGGCTTGACGAGGACTCCGCCGACCGTCTTCCCGTCGGTGGACTTCCAGGTGATCTCCTCTTCGTCGCCTAACGCGAGCCCGCGCACCTGCGGGTTGGCGTCGGTCAGCTGCCGCCACGACGCGCGCCTCGCCGCCTGCTCGGGCGACGCGATGGTGTAGAGCGTGGACGGCGTCTTCGGGTCGGAATAGGTCAGGAGCAGCGCTCCCGAATCGTCGTCGCGCTGCACGGCGAGCGACGCGCGCTCGTTCGTGATCGGGCGGACGCGATCGCGCTCGATGTCGAGCGCCATGAGCTGGTTCGTGGCGCGCACACCCTCGTTGAAGTAGATGGTCTTGCCGTCGGCCGACCAGAATCCGACGGTGACATCGCCATCGAACGCCGACCCGAGCTTGCGCCACTGCCCGCCGCGATCGGCGGTGCGGCGCAGATAGACACGCTGATTCTTCATGCTGTACGCCGTCAGGTCGTCGGGCGCCGAGAAGGCGATCCACTGTCCGTCGGGAGAGAAGCTCGGCACGCTCTCGCCGACCTCGGCGTTGTTCGTCAGGCGCTCGATCTGCCCGGAGGCGACCTCGAGGAGATATTGATCGGCGTAGATGTTCTCCTCGGTGACGTTGCGCTTGTATCGATCGCTGCTGGTTCCCCGGAAGGCGATCCACTTGCCGTCGTCGGACATCTCGAAGGCGCTGACGGTGATGGTGGTGTCTCGCGTGAGGCGAGTCGCCTTGCGAGGCTCGAGATCGAGCGCCCACAGGCTCGACCGGGGCACTTCCATGTTCCGAATGGAGACGTTGAACTTCTTCTCCATGCGCGCCTTCTCATCGGGATCGATCGTGTCGGCGGTGACGAAGTAGATGCGCTGGCTGTTCGGCGCCCACCGCCACAATCCCACACCGGCGACCTGCTTCGTCAGTTGGGCCGGCTTCGCGGTGTCGATCCCGGCGATCGGGAGGAGGTAGAGCTGCTCCTCGGCGCTCTTTCCGGCGCGATACGCGAGCCACTTTCCGTCCTTGCTGATCGCGAAGGTGGAGACGCCGTCCTTGGCGTCGGTGATCTTCCTCGCCTCACCGCCGTCGGGGCGCATGAGGTAGAGTTGGCTCTGAGTGGCGCTCCCCGAGGGCGCATCGCGATTGGAGGCGAACACGAAGAACGATCCATCGCGCGACCAGCGCGGCGATGTCTCGTTCTTGTCCTTGGTGAAGGTGAGCTGACGCATCGACGAAACGCCACGCTCGAGCGAGACGAGATGGATGTCGGTCTGCCGTTTTGCTTCCTTCCAGTCCGGCGTGGACACGGTGTAGAGGAGCCACTTGCCGTCCGGACTCGGAGTGGGAGCGCCCACCTGCTTCATGTGCTGCATGTCCAGAAACGTCATCGGCCTTTTTGTCGCCGCGGGGGCCTGGGCCGAGGCCGGATACACGACAGAGACGCTCAGGAGCGCGGTGGCGAGCAGCAAGCGGAAGGTCAGCATACGGGTACGCCTGTCTTGGGGGGTCGGGGTCTATAAGAATGAATCCTTTTCAGGGTGAGGGAAGAGGGGAGAGGGACGAGGGTGGGGGGCGAGGGAAGAGTGAACGAGGTTGGAGCCACACCAGGGAAGGGGGAAGAGGGAAGCGGGAAGCGGGGACGGGCACCCAATACCCGCCCTTGCAATCATACCGTGACACTGGCGTGTTCATCGAAGAACCACCCACTTCCCGCTTCCCTCTTCCCCCTTCCCTTCGAGTCCCTCTAACCTCGTTCACTCTTCCCTCTTCCCCGCGGTTGCTCTCCCCTCTACCCTGGCCTAACGGTTGACATAGGGGATGGGGGTATCCCATTTTCAATCATGTCCAAGCCCCCCTCCGCCGAGCTTCCCATCGCCGCGTGCGCGTGCGCGAACGACGGCGCGCGGAAGGCGGTCGCCGTCGATCCCGACGTCAAGGACCGCACGACGAAGCGCCTTCGCCGCATTGAAGGGCAGGTTCGCGGCTTACAGAAAATGGTGGATGAGGAGCGCTACTGCGCCGACATCCTGACGCAGCTGTCGTCGGTCCACGAAGCGCTCCGCGGCGTCGCGCGCGAGCTCCTGCGCAATCACCTCAAGCACTGCGCCGCGACCGCCATCCGGTCAGGCGACGAGCGCGCCGAGGCGATGTATGACGAGCTCGTCGACCTGATGTACAAGCACAGCCGGTAACCCAGGGGTCAGGAGTCAGGAGTCAGGAGTCAGGGGGTGTCAGGTTGAAGGTGCCAGGAGAGAACCCACCCCTGATCCCTTGGTGTCGTTCTCTCCTGTAACCCAGTCCCTGACACCCCCTGATCCCTGACTCCTGACTCCTGACCCCTAGAAAGCGTAGCCGATGGACAGCCTCAGCGTGGGGTAGCCGAACGTCTCGTCATCGTCGTCGTCCTCCCCAATGGGGAAGAGTCGCTTCGCGCCGATGCCGGTGGCAATGAAGAACTGCCGCGTTCGTCCCAGCAGCCAGTTGTAGCCAAGGTCGATTCCGATCGAGAGCGCGTCGAACTTGTCCTCGACGACCCCGCCACCGGGGCTGGGGTCCTCGTCTGTGACGCGCGAATATCCGAAGCCAATGCTTGCCGAGAACTTCGTGGGCGCTTCGGCGGATGGGTAATACCGCAGCTTGATGTCCGCGCTGGTGTACTTCGTCTCGTCGTTGTCATCGTCATCGCCGATCTGGATGTGTCCGACGCCAGCGGACCAGCTCGCCGTCGCGCTGAAGGCGCGCTCGTACTCGATGTTGTACCACTCGAAGAGGAAGCCGAACGGGTTGAGCGAAAGGACGTTGGACTGGACCGGCACATCGACCGTCTGCGCGGGGATGCTGGTCGCGGTAAGGACGGCCGCGAACATCACGAACACCAGGTGTCTCATGGATTGCCTCGTGGGCTGAGGGAAGGCACTGCGACGGCGGTTGGGCGCAAGATCATGGCCTGCGCTGCCCACTTCGCCCCGCACGAGCGTCCGGAGGCGCGAGCCATTGAATAGCTTGAGCTTGCACCCGGGATCATCCAGGGGTCCCATGAGCCGGAACGAGAGGCGGCATCGCCCGAGGACGCCCGCCTGTCCAGCGAGTTGCACACCCCTGCTCCGTCAGCGAATCTTGAAGGACGCGCGTATCACCTGCGCGACCCCTTCCTTCCTTTTGTCTCGACATGATGCGCAACCTCGTTCTCGCCCTCGTGTCGGCGGTTATTACCGTCGCCGCCTGCCGTCCATCGACTCGTCCAACCCCCGCGCGGCGCGGGGGTCCTGACGTCGCCGAAAGCCCCGCGCCGGATACGCCGGGCGACAGCGGGCAGGCCGGTGGCGCTGCTCGCCGCGGCCCCGTTAGGCCGCAGCCGTATGCGCGCGTCGTCACCCGCGACTACACCACGCGTGCCGGCCTCTTCAAGGCGCACCGCCGCGGGGATCAGCTCCTCTACGAGATTCCGCGGAGCGAGCTCGCTCGCGACTTCCTCCTCGTCACCCAGATCGCGCGCACCACGTTTGGCGTCGGCTACGGCGGTCAGGCCGTCGGCAATCGTGTCGTCCGGTGGGAGCGGCGTGACAACAAGGTGCTGCTGCGGACGGTGTCGTTCGACATCATGGCCGACACGTCGCTCCCGATTTACCAGGCGGTGCAAGCGGCGAACTACAGCCCGATCGTCGCCACCTTCGACGTTCTGTCATGGGGGCCCGATAGCGCGGCGGTGGTCGACGTCTCACGGCTGTTCACGAATCCGCCGCCGGAGCTCGGCCCGGGCCAGCGGCTCCGCGGGAATGCCGATGCGCAGCGAAGCTTCATCGAGCGGGTCGCCGTTTTCCCCGAGAACATCGAAGTCGAGGCGACGCTGACCTTCGCGGTGCCGCCGCAGCAGCAAGGGCAGGGCGCGCCCGCGCCGACTCCGGGGCCGTTCGGGCAGGCCGCCGTTCGGCCGGGCGCCGCAAGCGTCCTCATGCACTGGAGTATGGTGCGCCTTCCGGTCACGCCGATGATGCCGCGGCTGCACGATGAGCGCGTCGGCTTCTTCAGTATCAGACAGCAGGACTATGGCCGCCCGGAGCAGCGCGCCGAGACGCGGCGGTACATCACGCGGTGGCGTCTCGAGTGCAGCGAGCGGCGCGTCGATTCGCTCTGCTATCCGGTGAAGCCGATCGTCTACTACGTCGATCCGGCGACGCCGCGGCAGTGGATACCGTGGGTGAAGCGCGGCATCGAGGATTGGCAGCGCGCCTTCGAGGCGGCCGGATTCAAGGAGGCGATCGTCGCGAAGGATGCGCCGTCGCCCTCCGACGATCCGGAGTGGTCGCCGGAGGATGCACGCTACTCGGTGATCCGCTGGCTGCCATCGACGATCGAGAACGCATCCGGTCCGCACATTCACGATCCGCGCTCGGGAGAGATCATCGAGTCGGACATTCAGTTCTACCACAACGTCCAGCAGCTGCTGACGACGTGGTACTGGGTGCAGGTGGGGCATCTCGATCCGCGCGCGAACCGTCTGCCGCTGCCCGACACCCTGATGGGGCGGCTGCTGCAGTACGTCGTCGCGCACGAGGTCGGCCACACGTTAGGCTACCCGCACAACATGAAGGCGAGCTCGATGTATCCCGCCGACAGCGTGCGCAGCAAGACGTTCGTGGCGACGTGGGGGCATACGCCGACGCTGATGGATTATTCGCGCTTCAACTATGTGGCGCAGCCGGAGGATTCGCTCGAGCTGGCGCACCTCATTCCCGACATTGGCCCCTACGACAAGTTCGTCACGATGTGGGGGTACAAGCCGATTCCGGGCGCGAAGTCGCCTGACGACGAGCGTGAGACACTCGACCGGTGGGCGCGGATGCAGGACACCGTTCCCTGGTTCCGCTTCTCGACGTCGAACTCGCTCGGCTCCGATCCGGGCGAGAACACCGAGGCCGTCGGCGACGCCGACGCCGTACGCTCGACCGCGCTCGGCCTGCGCAACATTCAGCGGCTCGTGCCGAAGCTCATTCCCGCCACGCAGCGTCCGCTCGAAGGGTATGCGGACCTTCAGCTCATGTACGAGCGCCTGATCAACCAGTGGGCGCTCGAGCTCGGGCACGTGGCGGCGGTGGTGGGTGCGGCCGAGTCGCGGGAGAAGACCGCCGGTCAGGATGGTGTGCGCTTCACGCCGCTGCCGCGCGCGCGGCAGCAGGAGGCGGTGCGGTTCCTGAACGAGAATGCGTTCCGCACGCCGAGCTATTTCATGGACGAGCAGATCCTGCGTCGCATCGAGGTGGAGGGCGCGCTCGACCGCATTCGAACGGCGCAAACGCGCGTGCTGAGCCGGCTGCTCGATGATTCGCGCATGGAGCGCATGATCGAGTTCGAGGCGCTCGCCTCGAGCCGCCGCGACGTCTATCCGCTGGCCGACATGCTGGCGGACGTGCGCCGCGGGATCTGGTCGGAGCTCTCGTCAGGTGCCGAGATCGATGCAGTGCGCCGGAATCTGCAGCGGACGTATCTGGAGTTGTTCGATGCGAAGCTGAATCGGTCGGCTCAGAGCGGACCCGGTGGCCCCGGTGGCCCGGGCGGTCC
>DASRHU010000256.1:0-8266 GCA_035650335.1 Gemmatimonadaceae bacterium
CGTCGACGGCGAAGTCCGTCCGCATTCGCAACGGACGCCGCAACATCGTCGACGGACCATTCGCCGAGACGAAGGAAGTGCTCGGCGGATTCAACATCATCGAGGCGCGCGACATGGACGAAGCCGTCCGCATGGCGGCCGAGTTTCCCTGGGCGCAGACGGGCTGCGTCGAGGTGCGGCCCATTCGTGACATCGACGCCGTTCGGAAGCGCGTCGGGGCCGCCTAACTGCGCGCCTACGCCGCCGGCAGATCCGACGCCGCTGGCATGACGTCGGCGCTGTCGCGAATCGTCAGCCAGTCCGTGCGCACGCGGTCCCACTCCTGAATCAGGAACCCGTGCTCCTCGAAGAGCCCGCGGATCTGGCTCGGCCCGAGCCCGCCGATCTCCTCGAGCACCGGAATGAGAACGCTGAGCGCATCGTCGCTGATGATGGTGCGCTTCGCGATCTGCGTGATGTGCTTCGTCTCCGACGCGGCGATCGTGAATCCGTCGCCACGGTTGACGTGCAGCATCACGTGCAGGTCCGACGTCCCATCGCCGACGTAGACCACGCGATCGCGAGGGATCCCGAGTCTGACGCGAAGCTCGTCGACGACTTCGACCTTTCCGTATCCCGCCGGCACGCGGATGACGTGATCGATCTCGCCGGTGCGCTCATCGTACCCGAATCGTGCCGCGATGACGTGATCGGGTGGGACGATGCCCTCCAGCGCGGAGAGCACCACCTCCTGCGGGGCGGCCGACACGACGTAGAACTCGAAGCGGTAGCCGTCGATGCCGCGTCGAAGGAAATCCATGAGCAGCCCGATGTTCTTCTTCAGCCGGATACGGCGCCCGACCTCGATGAGATCCTGCTTCCGCACGCGCCGATACTCGGGGTCGTGACGAAGCAGGTAGGTGAGCTCGGCGCCCTCCTGCACGAGATTGAGGTGCGAAAGTCCGGCGACCCTGTCCCGAAAGCCGGGGATGCCGAGCATCTCGCTCAGCGCATGGCCGGAATCGTCGAAGCTCAGGGTCTGGTCGAAATCGCTCACCATCAGGTAGTGCCGTTTCATGCGGACTCCGTGGTCGTCGTCATGCAAAACGCCCCCGCATCCGGTATGGATGCGGGGGCGAGCCTAACGCGTACAAGCGCTCTCTTCAGCCCAATCGCATCCGCACTCGATTCCACGAGCAGCCGCCGTTCTTGAGGCAGAGCTCGAGCATCGAGTTGGTGAGGCGAAGGGTGAGCGAGCCGCTCATCGTTTCTCTCCGGGACGTGCTACGTGCGCGTCTGTCGGTGTTGAATCTATGTCGGCCGGCGCTGTGCATCAACACGCGGCCATGTGAGGTACGTCACGCTCGCGTAACTCGTGCGGCTCTTGAAGTGCCTGAGAACGGCGAGTTACACGGAGCACACGGAGAACTGCCACGGAGCACACGGAGCACAGCAACGGCAGCGCATTTCCAAAACGCTCCTGCCGTTCGCAGTTCCTCCGTGACAGTTCTCCGTGTGCTCCGTGTAAAGAGCTGTTACGGCTCGTTGCGCTCGCCGCCTAGTTCTTCACCGCCTGCCCCACCGCCTCCGCGTTAGGCTCGGCCGCTGCCCCGCCCCGCGGCTGCGGCGCCAACGGCATGCCGTCCGCCATCCGCTCGAGCCCGCCCACGACCACCAGCTCGCCCGCCTCGACGCCACTCAACACCTCCACGACCCCCTGGGAGCGCGAGCCGAGCTGCACCACACGACGGCTCGCCTTCCCGTCCGCCACCGCCCACACCACGTTCGCGGTCCGCAGCGGCTGCACCGCGTCCTCCGGGATCACCGTCGCGTTCGCGCGCGTCGCCGTGGCGAGACGGGCCTCGATGAACATCCCCGGCTTCAACAGCCGGTCGCGGTTCGGCGCACGCGCCTTCACGACGATCGTGCGATTCTCCTCCTGCACCACCGGATCGATGAAATCCACCTGCCCGCGGAACGTCCGACCGGGCTCCGCCGCGACCGTGAACTCAACCGTCTGCCCGGGCCGCAGCCTGACGGCATGGCGCTCGGGCACCTCGATGACCGCACGCTGCGGATCGATCGTCTGCAGCGTGAGCAACCGCGAGGCGGTCGTCACGTAGTCGCCAGCGCTGACGAACCGCTGCCCGACCACGCCCGCGAACGGCGCGCGCACTGTCGTTCGCGCGATCTGGAGCTCCAGCACCGCCAACGCCGCCTCGGCGCTCCGCGCGGCGGCCTCTGCGCGCTCGAGATCAGCTGGCGAGGACGCGTTCTGCTCGCGCAGCCGGCGAACCCGATCCAGCTGCTGCCGCGCCAGGTCGCGATCGGCTTTCGCACGCTCGGCCTGCGCGCGCAGCATCTCATCATCGATCTTGATCAGCGGCGCGCCCCTGGCGACGTACTGCCCCTCGCGAAAGAGGAGCGCCGTGATCCGTCCCTGCTCATCCGGTCGAAGCTCGACTGCCTGCACCGCCTCGATGCGCCCGGTGGCGCGCACGGCGTCGACGACCGCACGCTGGCGCGCCGTATCGACATCCACCGGCATGGGTGGCATCGCTCCCGGCCCTGCCCCGGCGCCGTCCTGGGCGATCGCTTCCCCACCATCACGGAACTTGAGCACGCTCGCCACCACCCCAAGCACCACCACCAGCGTGGCGGTCACCACGATCCCGCGCCTGCGGGACCAACCTCGCTCGCCTTCGAGAACTATCCGTCCCATGAGAGCACCTCAGCGGTCAAATCCATCCGTGATCCATCACTCGAACAGGCGACGCCCCAGCAACGACTCGATCTGCGCCAGCGCAAGCCGCGCCGAATACCGCGCCTGTACCAGCCGCGCTTCCGCTTCGCTCAGCGCGACTTGCGCCTCGAGCAGATCGAGAATCGTCGTCGCGCCTTCTCGATAGCGCGCACGCTGTACGCGGAAGTTCTCCGACGACACCGTGACTCCCGAGATCGCGAGCTCGATGCCTGCCCGCGACGTGAGATACCCGTGATACGCCTGCGCAATCACCTCGGCCGCGCCGCGCTCACTGTCCTGGCGCTCCGCCCGAGCCACGTTGCGCTCCGCACGCGCGCGCGCGACCGCCAGCTCGCGCTGCCCCCCGTTCCAGATCGGCAGCGAGACGGTGACGGCCAGCTGCGTGCGGCGAGACGCCGACGGGAACATCTCGGCATCATACGCACCCGTGATCGCGCCTAACGTGATCGACGGCAGATATTGCTCCCGCTCCGCCAGCACGATCGCATCGGCCCGCCGCTCCGCGGCACGCGCCGCCTCGACATCGGGACCGCGGAGCCGCATCTCGGCGATCGCTTCGTCGAGTGTCAGCGGCAGCTGCGGCGGCACAGCGCTGTCGATCGGCGCGGCATCCGCCGGTCCCGACAGGCCGATCTGCCGGCCGAGACGAAGCCGCGACGTCACCAGCGCCGAATCGCGGCTCAACACGTCGAGCTTCGCGCGATTGACCTCGAGCAGCAGCTGCAGCGAGTCCGGCGCGATCGCCTCCCCCGCCAGCACGCGCACGCGAGCGACGCCGAGCTGTTCTTCGGCGCGCCGCAGGCGATCGTTCGCGACTCGCACGAGCTCGCGGTCCGCCAACACCGCGTAATACGCGGCATCGGTCGCCATCGCCGTTCGGAACCGAGCCGCCGTCTCGCTCGCCTCGGCGCTCTCGAGCGAGGCACGCGCGCTCTTCAGCTCCCCGAGCTTGCCAGCGCCGAGCACGGTGTACCGGGCCTCCAGCGTGGCGCTGGTGGCATTGGGGCTGATCGTGCCCGTGCCAAAGTTGAAGAAGGGCTCCGAGAAGTGCGTGTAGCTTCCCCCGGCGGTGACGGTGGGCGTGAGCACATCGGCGAGCGCGGCGCGACGCTGCCACGACGCCGTTTCCACCTGGCTCCGCGCGGCGACCGTTGTCGGACTCACCGACGCGGCGCGGCGCCGCGCCTCGGTGAGCGTCACGATCGGCGCGCCGTCACCGGGGGCCTGACCGAGCGCGGGTCGTGATGCCACAGTACTCGAAACCAGCAGAAGCGCGGCGACGGCACCGCGCACCATTCCGTACGATTTCATCGTGCCTCCAGAGATGCGTTCACTGGCGCGGCTACGGGCTCGTAGCCGCCTTCGACGGCGGCCGCGCGGCGAGCGCGAAGGCGCTCGAAGACCACGTACACGGCCGGCACCAGGAAGAGTGTGATCAACGTCGAAACAATCAGACCGCCGACGATCGAGTAGCCGAGCGGCCTGCGACTACCGGCGCCAGCGCCGAGCCCGAGGGCGATCGGCAACGCGCCGAAGATGGATGCCACCGACGTCATGAGGATCGGCCGCAGACGAATGCGGCCCGCCTCGAGCATCGCCGCGACGGCTTCATAGCCGCGCTCGCGAAGATCCCTGGCGTAGGTGACGAGCAAGATCGAGTTCTTCGTCACCAGGCCGATGAGCAGAATCATTCCGACCTGGCTGTACACGTTCAGCGTCGAGCCCGCCACCCAGAGCGCGGCCAGCGCCCCGGTCACGGCCAGCGGCACGGCGAGCAACACCGTGAATGGATGCACCAGCGACTCGAACTGCGACGCCAGCACCATGAACACGAAGATCATGGCGAGACCGAACGCGAAGTACAGCGCGCCGCTGCTCTCGACGAACTCGCGCGATTCACCCGCCAGCTCCACGGTGCTGCCCGGAGGCAGCACCTCGGCCGCCGCGGCGTTCAGGGAGTCGAGGGCCTGGCCTAACGTGAAGCCCGGCGCCATGCTCGCCGTCAACGTGAAGGAGCGAACCCGATCGAAGTGATTGAGCTGCCGCGGACCAATGCGCTCTTCGACGCGCGTGACGGCGTCGAGCGGCACGAGCGCGCCATTCTTGCCTCGCACGTGCAGCCCGGTGATGTCCGACGGTGTGGCGCGTTCGCTCGGATCGAGACGCAGAATCACATCGTAGAGCTTGTTCTCGGAGGTGAAGCGGCTGACATCGCGCCCGCCGAGCATCGTCTGGAGCGTGGTGGCGATGTCGCGCGCCGGCACGCCAAGGTCTTCGGCGCGGTTGCGATCGAGCGAGACGACGAGCTCGGGCTTGGTCACGCGAAGATCCGTGTCCACGTTCAGCAGGCCGGGGATCGTCTGCGCCCGCGCCACTAGCGCGTCCATCCCCTGCACCAGCGCCTCGAAGTCCCGGTTCTGCACGACGAATTGCACGGGTGGCGAGAAGCCGCCGAACGCCGGTGGGTTGATGGCGAAGGCGAACACGCCGGGCACGCCGAAGAACTGGGGCTGCACCTCGCCGATGATCTCCTGGGCCGAGCGATCGCGCTTGTCCCAGTCCTCGAGGATCGGGCCAATGAGACCGGAGCTCGGCGGTCCGTCGAAGCCGATGACGGAGAACGACGACCGGACGTCCTTCGTGCGATGCACGATGGCCTCGAGCTGCTTCACGTATCCGTCGGTGTACTCGACGGTGGAGCCCTCCGGCGCGACGACGAAGGTGAAGAAGAACCCGCGGTCGTCAGGCGGGACGAACTCGCGCTCGAGGGCGTTGAAGAACAGGACGGCGCTCACGCTGAGCAGCGCCCCACCACCGATCACCAGACCTGGGCGCGACAGGCCTCGCTCCAGCAGGCGACCGTAGCGTGCGGCGAGACCGTTGAGCGCCCCGCCGACCAAATGGTGGAAGCGGGACTCGCGCGCGCTCACGCGAAGGATCTTCGCGGAGAGCATCGGCGTGAGCGTGAGCGCCACGATTCCGGAAATCAGAACCGAGCCGCCGACAGCGACGCCGAACTCGTTGAAGAGTCGCCCGACCGCGCCTGTCAGGAAGAGCAGCGGCGAGAAGACGGCGACCAGCGCGATGGTCGTGGCGATGACCGCGGTCGTGATCTCACGCGTGCCATCGATCGCGGCGGTCGTCGGGTCCTTCTTCAGCTCTTCCTGATGTCGATACGCGTTCTCCAGCACGATGATGGCGTCGTCGACGACGATACCAATCGCGAGGATCAGCCCGAGGAGGGTGAAGGTATTGACCGAGTAGCCTAACGCGCTCAGCACCGCGAACGTGGCGATGATCGACACGGGAATCGCGAGCGCGGGGATGATCGTCGCGCGGAGCGAGGCGAGGAACAGGAAGATGATGAGGATCACGAGCCCGGCGGTGATCAGCAACGTCTCCTGCGCCTCGAGGATCGACCGCTGAATGAACGTCGAGCCATCGAAGGCCATGTTGAGCTTCACCCCGGCGGGCAGCGATGCGGCGAGCGCGGGAAGCTCCTCGTGCACCGCGTTCGCCACTTCGATGACGTTCGCCTTCGACTGCCTCACGACGCCGATGAAGATTGCCGGCTCCTGCGAGTACCGGGTGACGGAGCGCTCGTTCTCCGGCCCGGGCTCGACGCGGGCGACGTCACCCAGCTTCACGAGCTCGCCGTCGCCACTCGCCACGGTCAGGTCGGCGAACTCATCGGGGGTCTTCATTTCGCCGAGGTAGCGCACCGAGAACTCGCGTCGATCGGACTCGATGCGACCGGCGGGAATCTCGACGCTCCGCGTCCGGATGGAGTTCTCGATGTCCTGCGCGGTGAGCCCGCGCGCGGCGAGCTCGCGAGGGGACAGCCAGACGCGCATCGCGAAGCGGCGCTCGCCGAAGATCGGCGCGCCCGATACACCGGGGATGGTCTGCAGCCGCGGCTTGATTTGCCGATCGGCGATGTCGGAAAGCTCCATCAGCGAGTAGCTCTGCGACGTCAGCGCGAGGAACATGATCGGGAAGGCGTCGGCCTCCTGCTTCGCGATCACCGGCTCCTCGACATCCTCGGGAAGGAAGCCGCGGACGCGGGACACGCGGTCGCGCACGTCCTGCGCGGCGGCCTCGATCTCCCGGTCGAGCGTGAACTCGAGCGTGATGGTGCTGATCTGCTCCTGGCTGGCGCTGGTCATCGACCGCAGGCCTTCGACGCTCGAGAGCTCCTCCTCGAGCACGTCGGTGACGGCGGACTCGACGACCTGCGGGCTCGCGCCCGGCAGGATGACGCTCACGGACACGATCGGGGGATCGGCGTCGGGGAACTCGCGCACCGGGAGGCGCGAGTAGCCAATGATCCCAACGAGAACGAGTCCCAGACTCACCATGCTGGCGAGCACCGGCCTGCGGATGAACCTCTCGGCGAATTGCATCAGAGTTTCCTCTCGACGTCAGCTCGTGGCGAAACGGGACCCGAACATAAGCCGAAACAGATGTGGGGCAACCCTTCGGGAACGGCTCAACTGGAAACAGATGTGGTGTGGATGCCGAATGTTCACGCCTGCACCAAACTGATGAGGTGGCACCAGAGTTCCGGAGTCTCGGGATCGTGACGAAGCTCGAACAATCGTCCCACGCTCTATCGTCGAACCAGAAGCCGCGATTTCGACATTGATCGCTATCTTTCCCGACGGCCCTTTCGGAGGCATGCCCATGCGTCAGCAGCTTCGCGCGCTCGTCCTCGTTGTCTCCGCCGCCTGGGCGATGCCGGTTCGCGCCCAGGTGCCGGAGTGGGTAACGCAGATACTGGGGGCAGCACGACTGCCCGTGGCGACCGCCGAGGCACGACGCGAAGGCGTGAACAGTGATGAGATCCGCGGGGTGCTCGAGGCGATGAGCCGCGCGGGTGTGCCTGCGCACGAGGCAACCGCCGTGATCGATACCGCGCGCGTGGTCCGACGCGACCACGGCCCGGTGGACAATTTCGGGGCGTTCGTTCAGTCGCAGCTCGCGGCCGGAAAGCGCGGGCGTGAGTTGGCGGCGGCCATCAGGGCGGAACATGCCCGCCAGGGCAAAGGCCCGGGCGCTCGCGGAACGCCAGGTCAGGGTCGCGAGAGAGCGGATACCGCGCGCGGACGTGGCCGAACCGATGACCAGTCGCCGGGGCGGTCGCGGGCACCAGACCAGAAGCCCGACAACCGCGGACGGGGCAGCACGCGTCCGCCAACCCGTTAGGCGAGGACGACCATGAGATCCCTGTGCCTTGGTGCCGCGCTCCTGCTGGCCACTGGCGGATGCGCGCGTGGGGAGAGTGACGGCCGGGACACCGCCCGCGACACCACCGCGGTGGCCGATGCGTCGAGCACGGAACGCGCACGCACCGCGGCCGCGGTGGCGGACGCCATCGCCGCCAACCCGTCAGCCGCGGATTCGATCCTCACCGCCGCTGGCTACACGCGCGAGAGCTTTCAGCGCTTGATGTACGAAATCGCCGCCGACTCGGCCATGAGCGCCGCATACGCCTCCGCGAAGACGCGTTGAGGTCCCGTTGCG
>DASRHU010000257.1:0-13942 GCA_035650335.1 Gemmatimonadaceae bacterium
GGACGTGTACGTCACGGCGCAGGGGGCAAGCATCGCGACGATCGCGCCCACGTTTGCCAACGTGGCGACGCGCACTGCATCATCGTACGTCGAGCGCACAGCGGGCGCGTTTCAGGTGCGCTTCACCACAGCGGGAACGAAAACGGTCGTGCGCGATGTGTCGGTGACGGCGGCGAACGCGCCGGCCGGCGCGATTCGCACGATCGTCCTGCTCGAGGCGGCCGCGGGAGGCACGCCGCTCACCTCGGCGACGCTCTTCGATCGATAGGCTGATGTAAGAACGAGGAACGAGGACTGAGGAATTCGATTGGAGTGGGAGCCACCCAATCAAATTCTCAGTCCTCGTTCCTCGTTCATCGTCGCAGCAGCTCCCAGATCCGCTCGTCCTCCTGTCCGAGCACCCACACCGAGATGCCTCGAAGTCTTCTCTCACGGGCCAGCGCGAGCTTCGCGCGAAAGCTCCGCTCGTCCTCGAGGAAGAGCCACTCGTACGTGCCGCCGTTCTCGAACCAGCCATAGGTGACCGCCTGCGTGGAATCCCAGACCAGGCGCGCACCGAACCGTTCGGCCAGTCCCGATCCCCACGTCCACGTCACCGTTTCCGCCCACGAGCGGGCACGTTCCGGAATCGTGTTGTCCTCGCGCGTGAAGAAGTGCAGTCCCTGCGACGGAATTCCTAACGAGAGCTTCTCCGCTGGTACGGAGCGGAGCATGTAATCCACGATCGTCCGCATCCAGGGGATCCCCGCCTGAGGGCCGGGCGTGGTTCGCCGCGTGTGCTGGCTGTAGGTCATCACGGTGATGAAGTCGCCCAGCCGCGCCAGGGCGGGGAGGTCGTACGCCGCGCGCCAGCTGTCGAAGAGGAATCGGTGGTAGCCGAGCGGGCCGGCCAGCTCCGTGGGCCGATGGACGACGGCGATCGAGATCGTGCACCCCGCGGCCCGCAGCGCCCGTGCTGCCTCACCGTACCACGTCGTGAGGCGGTCGCGGTCATCGATGTGAACGTTCTCAATGTCGAACTGCCATCCCCAGTAGCGGTGCCGCCGGCACTCGTCGGCCATGGCGCGGGTCGCGCGATGCCGGGCCGCCGTGTCGGCGAGCAGCCGGCGAAGCGACGGCTGATGGAAGTTCTCGTTGACGAGCAGCGGCATGATCCTGACGTTACGCTGCCGCGCCAGCTCGAGGACGCGCGAGTCGACGCTTCCCCAGAGGATGCCGAGGCTGTCCACGCGATATCCGCCCACGCCAAGGATGTCGATGCGGTCGGCGTGTCGGACGAAGGCCTCGTAGCTGTCTTCGCGGTCTACATAATAGAAGAGGCGCTCGAGCGCCGGCTGCGCGGGGAGCAGCGCAGGGACGCAGAAGGCGAGAGCGAGCAGGGCGCGCATCGGGTTCTCCTTGTGCAGAAGGTCGGCCGCCGCCCCGATGCTAGCGTTCGAACGGTCCGCGGGTAAGCGCATGGCAATGGTGCCGGCATCGTGGATGATCGGCCTTGAAAGGAATCGGGGCGCTCTCTCGAGCGCCCCGATTCACGTTCACCCCGCCCGCGCCGACCGTTTCGCCGCCGGCCGCTTCGAGCGCTTTTTCTTCTTCCCGATCTGGATCGGAACGATGTCGGGCGTCGCCTCCGCCGCCACGCCGCAGCCATCGACCGGCACCGGGATGCGCGGCTGCTTGTACACGTACCGCTCGCCCGCGTAGTTCCGGAAGATCACCTCGTCGTCGGTGATCTCCTCCACGTACTCCGGCAGGAGCGGCACCTTCCCACCGCCTCCCGGCGCGTCGATCACAAAATGCGGAACGGCGAGGCCCGAGGTCCATCCACGAAGCGCCTGCACGATCTCGAGTCCCTTCTGGACGGTCGTGCGGAAGTGCTCGCCCCCGGCGACCTGGTCCGCCATATAGATGTAATACGGACGCACCCGTGCCTTGAGCAGCTTCTGCATCAGCTCCTTCATGATCGCCGGGTCGTCGTTTACCCCGCGGAGCAGGACCGTCTGGCACCCTAACGGCACGCCGGCATCGGCCAGGCGGCCGAGCGCCGCCACCGCCGCCGGAGTCAGCTCCGACGGGTGGTTGAAGTGCGTGTTCATGTAGATGGGGTGGTACTTCTTCACCATCTCACAGAACTCGGGGGTAATCCGCTCCGGCAGGTGCGAGGTGATGCGGCTCCCGATGCGGATGATCTCGACGTGCGGGATCGCCCGGAGGTTCTGAAAGAGAAACTCCAGACGGCGGTCGCTCAACATCATCGGGTCACCGCCCGACATGATCACGTCGCGGATCTCCGGGTGATTCCGGATGTACTCGAACGCCGACTCGTACTGGTTGAGCGGGATCTTCTCCGGGTCGCCGACCTTCCGTCGGCGGGTGCAGAAGCGGCAGTAGCTCGCGCACACCGGGCTCACGAGGAAGAGCGCGCGGTCCGGGTACCGGTGCGTGATGTTCGGCACCGGCGAGTCGCCGTCCTCGTCGAGCGAGTCGATCATTCCGTCCTGGATGTCGAGCTCTTCGACGGTGGGGACGTACTGCCGCCACATCGGGTCGCCGACTTCCTTGATCTGGTCGAGCACCGCCGGCGTGAGGCGCATCTGGAAGTTGTCGAACGCCGGCTCGAGGGCTTCGACGTCGATCACGTCGTCGCCGAATCGCTCCGCCAGCTTCTCGAGATTGTCGACTCCCTCCCGAAGGATTTGCTGCCATTCACTCATCGCGTCTCAGCTCCCCGCCCGTCGGCGAGTGGTTGGAACCGTTTGACGAAAATGATCCGGTCGTCACCGGGCGCGTAGAAGTCGGGCACGCGCGCGGTTTCGGTGTAGCCGCGTCGGAGATAGAATCCGCGCGTCGCGGCATAGTCGGACCGGGACGAGGTTTCGATGATGAGCATCCGGGCACGTTGGCCAACGAGCCTTCGTTCGACCTCTTCGAGGAGAATGGTCCCAATGCCGGCGCCCTGGACCGCTGGATCGACGGCGATCCAGTACAGGTCCCAGGTGCGATCGGTGGCGGGAGTCGGGCCCCAGCATGCGTACCCGACGAGCACCTCTTCCGGGGTGAAGGCGCCGAGGAAGAGATAGTCGGACGACGAATTCGGAATTCGGAATTCGGATTGCGGTTGATCCGCATTCCGCGTTCCGTGTTCGCCTATGCCTTCATCGAATAGCTCCAGGGCCACGTCGATCTCCGCGCGGCTGAAGACACGCGACTTGCGGAGAATCTCGGCGATTCGCGGGCGCGCGGTGGCGGAGAGCTCACCGAGTACGACTCCGGTTCCCCCGGAGACCCTATGCTCTCGGCCACCGTCGGATCGTCGCCGCGGGACGAATCCCTCCGTGGCGATCGCGACCGGCGCTTCCTGCTCGGTCGTTGTCGGGCGGTGCGTCGTGGTACCTCCGCTCGGAGGTTCGCTTTCGATCACGCCCTCGGCGGCGCGGGTGACGTCGCCCATCAACGCACTCCCGCGGCGAACAGCTCGAGCGACTCCGGATCGTTCGGAATCACGACGCCCGAGAGCCGCGCCGAAAGCGCCCAGCGATTCTCTTCGAGCTGCCGCTGACGACGAGCGCCCGCTTCACAGATCGTCGAGATCAGCCCGGCGAAATCCATCCCGTTCGCACCCGCCATCCGCGCGAGGCCCGCGTCCGGCGCGATGTCCGGATTCGCGTTCACCTCGAGAATCCAGGGACGTCCCTGCGAGTCGATGCGCATGTCGACGCGGCCATAGCCTTCGCCGCCAACGACCTTCCACGCTTCGAGCGCGAGGCGCTTCAGCTCCGCCGTCAGCTCGGGTGACATCGTGGCCGGGCACACCGGCGCGGCGCCGAGATCCTCATCACTCCCCGATTCCCACTTCGAGCGGTAGGACACGATCCGCCACATTCCCTTCGGCATGCCGTCGAACTGGATCTCGGCCACTGGCAGCACCATTCCATCGACGATGCCGACGTTGACCTCGCGGCCATCGATGAAACGCTGGACGAGCACCTCGTTCCACCGCTCGTGCATCGCGTCCACCCGTGCGGCGAGCGCGCGCATGTTGCGAACGACCGAGCGCTGTTCGACACCGATCGAGGCATCCTCGGCGGCGGGCTTGCAGATCGCGGGGAAGCCGACAGTCGGCAGCGGCGCGCCGGGAGTGACGACCGCCCAACGTGGAACGGGAAGTCCGGCTCGCTCCAGCGCCGCGTTGACCACGTGCTTGCGGAGGCAGAAGGCCGTCGTCCAGCTCGAGCTGCCCGTATAAGGAATGCTCAGCACCTCGAGCACCGAGATCACGGCCGGCTCGTAGGCCGCGATTCCATCGATGCATTCGCAGAGGTTGAACGCGAGGTCGAACTTTCCGCGCCGCACACGCTCGACCCAGCGACCATCCAGGGCGACGGGGATGCGCACGACCTGATTCCCCTCGGCGACGAGCGACTTTTCGATCGCTTCCACGGTCTCGAGGATGAGCAGGTCGGCGGCCTTCCCCAGCGCCGACATTCCATCGAATAACAGGGCAATCTTCATGAGCGACCTCCAGGTGGAACACCGAGGAACGAGGAGGCAGGAATGAGAAAGTCGATTTCCTCAGTCCTCATGCATCGTTCCTCTTTTTCGCGAGCGAGATAGTCTCACCGCCTGCCTTTCCGCTGCCGCCCTGAGGCACGCCTGGATGAGCTCGTCGTAGCTCATGCCCACGGCGCGTGCCGCCTTCGGAAAGCAAGAGTTGTCCTCCGGATTCGGAAGAATCCCCGGCAGAGGGTTCACCTCCACCACGTTCGGCTCGCCGGCCGCGTCGAGTCGCACGTCGATCCGCGACCAGTCACGGCACCCCAGCACATGGTAGGCGCGGAGAGCGACTCGCTCGATCTCGCTCGCCAACGCCTCGTCGACCCGTGCGGGACATTCAAACATGTCGAGCGGCTGCTCGGGTCTGTCCCAGAGCCACTTCGCCTCGAAGCCGTAGACCGGCACCGCGCCCTCCGGCAGCGCGGCGAAATTGATCCCGACGATCGGGAGCACTCTCGCATCGCCACCGTTGCCGAGGATCGCGCACGTGAACTCGGCGCCCGGCAGATACTCCTCGACCAGCACCGGCTGGTCGTATCGCTCGAGAAGGAAGCGAACCTGTGCTTCGACCTCGTCGGGTGTGCGGCAAAAACTCCGCTCGGTGATTCCTTTCGAGCTGCCCTCGTGCACCGGCTTCACGAACACCGAGGACCGCGGGCTGACCGAGGCGCTCGGCTTTTTTCCGTTGCGCCCGCTCTTCCCGCCGAGAAACGATTGCAGCTCGGCGACGTCACGCACCAGAACGAATGGCGCGGTGCGAACGCCGTGATGCGACAGCCACTCCTTCGTGCGCGCCTTGTCCAGGCACAGCGACAGCGTGAACGGATCGCTTCCCGAGTACGGCACGCCGAAAAACTCGCAGATCGCCGGCACGTGCGCCTCGCGGTTCACTCCCCGAAATCCCTCGGCGATGTTGAAGACGATCTCCGGCCGCTCGCGGCGGAGCCGCTCGGGAAAATCGTCGTTCGCCTCGAGGCGAATCACCTCGCCGCAGGCGGCGAGCGCCTTCGCGACGGCGGCGATCGTCTCCTCACTATCCCACTCGGCGAACTCGTCATCGGCGGCCGGCTCGAGCGTGTCGAGCGCGTTCGCGAATCGGGGGTCGATCGCCTGACCCGCGCGGCGTCCATTCACCGCGAGGGAGCTGGAGTTCCGGGACGCGTTGTCCCGGCGACTACTGGGAGGGTCGTCCTCGGGGCGCGACGGCGTCGCGTCCTCGATCGAGAGTGGTGCGCTCGGGTCTGGCTTCAGGTTGTAGGCGAAACCGATTCGCGTCATCCGGTCCGGGCCTGCTCGTGTTCCTTCACTGGAACGATCGCCTCACCGTGCGGCGACTCCGGGCTTCCGTTCGACCAACTCGCGATCGTGCGCGGTCTCCTCTCGCGTGAGGCAAAGCAAAGGCGATGCCATTTCGATGGCGCGGAAGATAAAATCCGCGGAACGGAGAAGCAATGATTTTTCGCGGAGGATCGAAAAAATTTTTCGGCGGATGAGGAACGAGGACGAAGGACCGAGGAATTTTTTTACGGAGAGGACTTTCTCCAATCGAATTCCTGGGTCCTCCGTCCTCGTTCCTCGTTCAGACTTTGTGATATCTGACTCTCGCCGCCTCTCTTCGATCTTCGGCGTCGTAGATCTCGAAGTCCGAGAAAAAAGCCGGCGCTTCCTCTCGGAGGAGACGAATGAGCGCGACGGCGCAGCGACGAATCTCCAGCTCCGCCCCTTCGCCGGCTCGAAGCTCCAGCATCGTCCGCCACGAACGCGCGTTCGCCGTGACCACGATCTTCGTCTCGGTCGCGTTGGGGAGAAGGCTCCTCGCCGCCTCGCGCGCCATCTTCCTCCGGTGGACCTTGTCCGCCACCCACCCGTAGCGGTCCATCAGTCGGCTGACCATGTCGACGTAGGCGCGCTGCGCCTGCTCCGTCTGTTGCCGCCAGGCGGACTCGAGCGCCTCGTCGCCGATGATCGCGGGCGGAACGACGAAGTGTGCCTCCGATTCGTCCACGTAGCGTTGCGAGAGCTGCGAGAACGCGAATCCGGCGCGATGCCGGACTAACTCGTGGGTCAGCGAGCGGCTGACTCCCTCGAGAAGAACGGAATAGTTCGCGTGCTCGAGAACGCTCCCGTGTCCCTGCCGCTTGATGTTCTCCAGATACTCGGCGGTCGATCGTTTGGCCGGATTGCGCTGGCTCATGTAACAGAGGCGGCCGGCGAATTCCGCGAGACGCTCGCCGCCGCTCGCTTCGCCAAGCCACTCCACGGGAAGGTGAGCGGGCTGGGCGAAGTTCGGGCGCGAAATGATCGTGAGCCGGGGTTCGTAGAAGAGCAAAGGGGTCGAGGGGGATCGAAGGGGATCGAAGGGATCAAGGGGGTCGAGCAGGGAAGAAGCTACACTCACACAAGCGACAATCGGAAGCGCGAATAACCACGTTCGCGCTCGATCGCATCGAGTGCCGCGCGCGCGCGCTCGGGAAGCGGAGGGAGCGACGGGTCATACTTCACATCCTCGATCGGGCGCTGTCCGCCGGTCGGGACTTTCACTCCAGGGTTGAACACGCCCGTCGGATCGAAGGCGGCCTTCACGCGCGCGAAGCTCGCGACCGCGTCCGCGCTCCAGGTCCGCGCCACGAGCGGCGTCCGCAGGCGTCCATCTCCGTGCTCGCCTGCGAGCGTTCCGCCGAGACTCGCGACGAGCGACGTCACCTCCTCCAGCAGTCCCGCGACCTGATCGCGCCACGACGGCTCGCGTACATCGATGAGCGGATTCACGTGGACGTGGCCGTCGCCGGCATGGCCAAATATCACACCGCGAATGCCGCGCGACTCGAGCGCTGAGCGCACACCTTCTACGTAGGCGGGCAGTCGGTCCGGCGGAACGGCGCCATCCTCGATGAACTGCATCGACTTCAAATGAGGATCGAGGCGCGAGAGGATCGGGCTCGCCGCGTGGCGCAACGCCCACAGCTCACGCTCGGTGGATGCATCGAGCGCGATGCGAACGGTGCTCGCCCCCGCCGCCGTGCACGCGTCCGCGATCGCCCGAGCGCGTTCGTTCGCCTCCGAGGAGCGCCTCCCTTCGACCTCGACGAGAATCGCCGCCTCCGTTTCCGCGGGAAGGAACCGCGCGCCGCCAAGGGCGGCGACGTCGAGAAACGTCCGATCGAGAAGCTCCGACGCACTCGCGCCGCCTTCACGAGTCGCGCGAGCGCCGTCGACGGCCGCATCGAGAGACGAGAACGCGGCGAGGACGCTCGCCGTCGCCGCCGGGATTGCATCGAGCGCGAGCTCCAGCCCGGTGATGAGGCAGAGCGTTCCCTCGGAACCAATGATCACGTCCACGACGTCGCCGGACCGCGCGAACTCCGCGAGCGCGTACCCCGACGAGTCCTTTCGAAGGCCGGGCCTCGTCACCGCCCTCGCGGTGGCGATCGAGGGCGCGGCATTCGAGAGGAAACGATCGACGGCGGCCGGGAGCGAAGTCGGGGGGAGCTCGCCGCGCCGGATCACCGCGCGCTCTCCGTCGGTGAAGATGCACTCGACCGCGCTCACCCACGCGCGCGTCGCGCCGTACCGCAGCGTCCGCGCACCGGCGGCATTCGTCGCCGCCATCCCGCCGACCGTGCAGAATGCGCCACTCGATGGATCGACGGGAAAGCGGAGTCCATGCGCGTGCGCCGCGGCGTCCACCGCTCCCCGCAACGCTCCTGCTCCGACCCATACTCGCCGACTCGTGGGGTCGATGTCTCCGATCGCGTTCAGCCGGCTCAGATCGACAATGATCGCATCCCCGACGGCGCCACCAGCCATCCCGCTTCCGGATCCGCGAGCGATGAGCGCCGCGCCGTTCTCGCTCGCCCACCGGACGAGATGGGCGGCGTCATCAGCGTCGGTGGGTACGGCGATGGCGCGAGGGATGGCGCGCGCGATGCCGGCGCCTTCCGCGTACACCGCTCGCGCGAGCGTACCGTCTGTGAAAACTCCGCGGAAGCCGGAGGGGCGAGTCGTCGGCAAGTGAGGAACGAGGACGAAGGACCAAGGAAATCTATGGACTCGCTCGCGGCGAGTCAGTTCAGCGAATTCCTCGGCCCTTCGTCCTCATTCTTCATTGCGTCCTGAAGAGCGACTCCAGGTCCGTCGCTCGAGCGACCTGCATCACGGTGTCCATCACCGTCATCGCCTTCGTGGAGTCTCCGGCGCGGAACAGTCCCTCCGCGAGGTATGTCCCGGTGAGGAGGTAGGCGAGCGGCATGTTCGACGAAGCGCGGTCCACCCACTTTCCGCGCGAGATCGCCGCGTCGTCACCCCCATAGACCGTATCCCACAACGCGCGGGTCCGGTTGACGTCCATCCATCCGATCGGCGAACGGAGAAATCCGTCGTCCGGTCGCACAGGCCGCGGGAGCACCTTGTAGGCGAGGCCGTGCGCGACGACATACGGCGAGAGACCAAGCGGGCCGGCTATCGACGGCGTCGCCAGGTAGAGCGGTCGTTCGGGAAAGGAGTCGCGGATGAACCGGAGGATCATCAGCTGATCCCGCGTCAGGAATCCGGGCTCGATCCGAGCGACGAGGCTGTCCTTCCGGAAGATCTGCGGCTCGCGAACCTCGACGTATGGCGGGATCTGGTCGGCTTCGGCGATCGTCAGGCTGAGCGGCGGTCCGGGCTTCCGAGGCGCCATCCTGCGGTAGATCTCCGGGCCCGCGCTTTCATCATATTCATATAGCGGCCGCCGGATGATCTGCCTGACGTACCAGTCAGTGTTGAGCAGCGAGGTCACGGCGACGGTGACGTCCTGGCGAATCCCTTCGACGTCCTGAGCATACCACAGCGGGAAGGTATCGTTGTCGCCGTTGGTGATGAGGACGCCGTACGGCTCCACGGAATTGAGAAGGTCGCGCGCCCATTCGCGGGTGAAGGTCTCACCGCGCCGCGACGCGTCGTCCCAATTGCCGACGAGGGGAACGAGCGCGAGCACGAGCACCGGCGATGCGACGAGCAGCGCGCGTCGTCCCCTCGCGTCGGCGGCTTGCACGAACGGCGATAGGGCCGCCGCCGCTCGCTGCCAGATCTCGACCAGCGCGATCCCCGCCCACACCCCCCACGCCGAAAAGCTCCACAGGTAGAAGTAGTCCCGGTCGCGGACCTCTCGCCTCGAAAAATCGTCGACGCCAAGACGCTCACCCTGCGACCACCCCAGCTTGAAGTTCATGTAATAGATCAGCAGCAGCGTCACCGTGAGCATGAGCGGGCCGAAGTACCAGAAGCTCGCCCGATCGCGACGCCAATGAACCAGCCCTCCATACAGGCCGAGGGCGAGAAAGATCACGGCGAGCATGCGCTGAAGGCCCGCGGCGTTGCCATCGGAATCGCGGAGCCACTGCCACCGGAAGTACTCCCACCACATCCCGACCTGCGCGGTGATCGGCGCCTGACGCTCGGAAAGCGAGGGCTTCTGGTACTGCTCGCGGTTGAAGTTCGGGAGGAATCGGTCGACCGTCTCCCCGCTGAACAGGCACGACACCTCGAACTTCTCGATACACCCCGTGGGCTCGCCGGTGTTGAGCGGCGGATGGTACGCCGAACGGATCGGTTGCGTCGCGAATGGCGTCATCCCGAACAGGAGTGCCGCGACCGCCACGAGGAGCAGCTTCCAGCGCAGAATCGTCGCCGGTCGCCTGACGAGCACGGCGACGGCAACCGCCGGTCCGGCCAGGAACCCGGCCATGTGATTGGCGTAGCCGAGTCCGAGCAGGTATGCGATGAGGATGAGGATGCGGTCGGCGCGGAATCCGTCGGGCGAGTCGATCCACCGGATGATCAGCCACGAGATTACCGCGAGCCCGAGGAGCGAGATCGTGTAGACTTTCTCGTTGACGACCGACTGGTTCCAGACGGTGAACGCCGTCGCGCCGATGAGCGTGGACACGGCGGCGCCGACCCATCGCTGCCACCGCACCTCGATCCAGTTTCGAAGGACGCGGTCGCTCACCAGGAACCAGAGTCCCGCCGCCAACGCACTCGTGATCGCCGCGAGCAGGTTTACACGCTGGGCCACGGTCGGTGCGATGGGGAGAATCGTGAAGACGCGTCCGATGAGGACGAAGAGCGGGTTGCCTGGCGGATGGGGGAGACTCATCCGGTAGGCGGCGGCGATGTACTCGCTCGCATCCCACATCGCGGTGGTGGGCGCGAGCGTGACGACGTAGAGGACGAGTACGATGGCCGACGCGATTCCGGCGGCGAGGTATGGGGGCCGCTCGATCGTCGCCGCTCTGGCGGGCGTCGTCATAATCCGAGGTCGCTCACCCGCGGTGGATCGACCGCGTAGTCGTAGAATCCCTTGCCCGACTTTCTCCCGTACATGCCGGCGAGCACCATCCGCTTGAGCAGCGGCGGCGGCGCATAACGAGTCTCGCGGTACTCATCGAACATGATCTCGGCGATCTTGTAGGTCGTGTCCAGCCCCACGAAATCCAGCAGGGTGAACGGACCCATGGGGTACCCGGTCCCGAGCTGCATTCCCTTGTCGATGTCATCGACCGATGCGACCCCCCGCTCGAGCTGCGTGATCGCGTCGAGGAGGTAGGGGACCAGCAGCAGGTTCACCACGAATCCCGAGTTGTCCTTCGCTCGAATCGGCTCCTTCCCGAGTCGCTTCGCGAACTCGTAGGCCGTTTCGAAGGTTGTCGGGCTGGTGGTGACGGTCCGCACGACCTCCACGAGCTTCATGACCGGGACGGGATTGAAGAAATGGAGGCCCACCATGCGGTCGGGGCGCGTCGTGGCGGCGGCCATCGCCGCAATGGTGAGGCTCGAGGTGTTGGACGCGAAGATCGTGTGCGCGGGGCAGAGCGCGTCGAGCTCCTTCCACAGCGCGTTCTTCACCTCGAGATCCTCGACCACCGCTTCGATGACGATGTCGCAATCGCGCAGGTCGGCGACCGTCGTGGTGAACGACAGCCGGGCGAGCGTCTGGTCGCGCTGGTCAGCGGTGACCTTGCCGCGCTCGACCCCCTTCGCGAGGGATTTCTCGATGCCGCCGCGACCTCGCTGGCAGAGCGGCTCGGAAACTTCGCGGACCTTGGTCGTGAACCCGGACTGCGCGGCGACCTGCGCGATGCCGCTCCCCATGAGTCCGGCGCCGAGGACGCCGACGGTTGAGATGGAAGCCATTGCCGTATTATCGAGATGCTCGAGGAATGCGGAGTCGGGAATGCGGAGGGAAAGCTATCGGCGGGCTGTTGGCCTTGCCAGCGGCCAAGGCGCGAGCGGACCGAGGTACCGCGAATGGCCGCAAACGGCCGCAATGCTTCAAAGCGGCCGCGGATGAACGCAGGTAACGCAGAGCCCTTTCGGCCTGGGACACCGCACTCGATGAAGTTCCCAACGTTCCTGTACACTTCGCGATGGCGATTCCTCGCACCGGATCAATCTGCGTCCTCTGCGTTCACCTGCGGCTGCGTTGAAGCGTTGCGGGCCGTCTGCGGTGCCCTCGCCTTCTGATTCTCACTAGGGCCGGAGCAGCGTGCGCGTCGCGCGATCCACGAGCGCCTCGATCGCCGTGCCGAGCGGACGCGGAGCGCGGGGCTCACGCGTCTCGACGCGGTCGAGCACCTGCTCCAGGGCGAGCTGCGCGCGCGCCGCGACGCCGCGATGGCTGCGTGCGACGCCATAGCCGGTGGCCGCGCCGACGATCGCCGGGGCGATCGCGGCCAGCGGAAAAAATCCGAGCGCGAGGAGCGTTCCTCCCGCCGCCACCCCCACGACAGCGGCGGCGCTCGCTCCCGCCAGGCGACCCGTCCGCACGTTGGAGAGATCCGCCTCCAGCCTCACGAGTGAGCGCCGCTCATCGACCGGCACCACCGTCGCGCTGACCTCGTGCGCGCGGGCGAGCACGTAGCGGCGTCCCCCCATGTCCATGCCGCGCCGCAGCTGCATCCAGAATCCGCGATGCTCCTCCCACACGATCCGCTCCGGGAACCGGCGCTTGATCGTCAGGCACTCCTCGCGCTGCATCCAGGCATCGAGCGAGGCGAGCACGTCCGCCGGTGTGCCGCTGACCGTCCGCGTCGCGATGACGTGGGCGACGCCCGCGAACTTCGCGAGCGGTCCGGTTTCCTCAGGCATCGCGACGCGCGTTCGCTCCTCCGCCAGCGCCTGCCGCATGTGATGCGGAGCGAGACCGACCTCCTTCGCGATCTCGAGCAGACGATCCTCGGCGACGTACTCCCCAGGATCGAGCTCTCCCGCCTGGAGCTCAGCGGCTCGCGCGAGGACCCGTTCGAGCGCCGAGCGATCGAGCCGCGCAGGAAGGTCGCGGCCGTCGTCCATCCGTCAGATCCCTCCGAGGATCACCGCGAGCTGGCGGTTGATCGCATCCCGGATTGCTTCGGGGAGGGGAAACGCCGCCGCGATCGCGTTGCCGAGATCGCCGGTCGCTGGTGCCCCGGCCGCGCCCAGGTAATAGCGGGCGTAGCCCGGCGCGAGGTCGGGGGAGATGCGCTCGAGCAGGAGATAGCCGGCGCGCACCGCCGCCGCACCGATGAACGCGTCGGTGACGCCGCTTCGCCGCTCACTCGGCGTGGTATTGTCCACCACCGCCGTCGATGCCATTCCATACACGGACTCGTGCGCGAAGACGTAGATCGCGTCGGCCGCCGCCTCTCGTGATTCCGGCATCGTCCCCACGATGATGTTGCTCCGTTTCTCGAAGGTGAACGTGCGACCCTCGCCGTTGATCGGGAGCGAGAGGAGCCAGTCACCCGCCTGCTGCTGCGTGTTGTTGAGGAATGGCTGAAACCGCGCACGATACGTTTCCGTCCACATGGACCGAACGCGATCGATCGCCGGCGCGAGCTCGCTTTGCCGCTGGTTCCACCAGGAGCGGTAGAAGCGCTCGTTCTCGTCGTTGAGTGAGAGCGCGAACAGTTGCAGCCAATCGCGGTCGGCCGCCGTCGAAAAGGTCTGCGCGAAGGTCGCGATGATTTCCTGCGCCAGCCGGTCGCTCGCTCGTCCTGGGTCTCCCTCGGCACGAAGGAACAGATCGATCGCCTGTCGCAGGTCTTCCCAGCTCCCGAACCTCATCGCGAGGAACTGCGCGTTGAGCAGCACCCGATTGGTCGCATAACGGGCGCGGAGACGTTCCCGGTTCACGTCGAGGGATGTCCGCATGCTCGCGCGCGACTTGATCTCGGCCATCCGGCTGGCGTACCCGCGCTTGAACATCGGGACGCGGCCCGTGTCATCGGAGATCAGCGCGAATCCGTGCAACCAGAGATCGACGTGAGCACGCGTGCCGACCGGCCACGTCACACCTGCCTGTTCTCCGGTCGCAGGCGATGGTGACGGGAGTGGCTCGCCCGGTCCGGACGACGCGCAGGCGGCGAGAGCG
>DASRHU010000258.1:0-4191 GCA_035650335.1 Gemmatimonadaceae bacterium
GCGGCCATCTGCGGTTCACAGGCCTGCCATCTAGCCGACCGTCTCCCAGAATTCGTGTTGCGGGATTGACGGCTCGAGCCGCTTGCGCACGCGAGCCACGATCGCGTCGAGCGCCGCGGGGTCGGCCACCAGGTCGTACTCGCGAACGTCGATACGCAGCACCGGGCAGTGACGGAAGGTGTCGATCCACTTCTCGTACCGGTCGTGCAGGATCGCCCAATACTCCGGCTCGGTCTCCCGCTCGGCCGGGCGACCGCGCGTCCGGATGCGAGCGAGCAGGAAGTCGAGCGGGCCGTACAGGTAAATGAGGAGCTTCGGTGGGCGCGCGGCGGGGGAGTGCAGCAGCTCCACGTACAGGCGCGTGTACAGGTCGTATTCGATGCGTGACATCAGCCCGCGCTCGAACAGCCCGCGCGCGAACACCTCGGCATCCTCGTACCAGGTGCGATCGAGGATCCAGCTGCCGCCCTGCGCGCGCATGCGGCGCATCGCCTCGAAGCGTGTGGCGAGAAAGTGCAGCTGCAGCTGAAGCGCATAACGACGACGGCTGTCGGTGTCGTGATAGAAGAGCTCGAGCCACGGGTTGTGGTCATCGACGCTCTCGAGGGCCAGCTGAAGCCCGAAGCGAGCCGCCAGCGCTCGTGTGAGCGTGGTCTTCCCCGCCCCCACCATCCCCGCGACACCGATCAGCATGCGACCTAGTGGAGTGCGTCCGAATTAGTGAGTCCAGGGGCATGTAACCGCAGAAAGTCCGCAACAGGACAGAGTTGTTTCATCGCGGACAGCCCTTCCCCTCGTCCAATGGCCGCAGAAAGAACCATAACGCATTGCCTCTTGCAGCAGTTGCGGCCATTCGGGGCGAGGGGCCGACCGCTTGCTCTTCGAGGAGGTCCCGTCCCGTTGCGGCCTTCTGCGGTTGCATCGGCTCGTTGAGCGGGCACTCCGAAACTCAGACGCGGCCCACTAGAATAACCCGCGACGGGCTTGCGCGGGAACGCCCTGGCGACGTAACAGAGGACGCATGACCCCTCCTTTCGCCAAGCTGCTTCTTCCCCTTGCCGTTGTGGCGTGCCGCACCGCCCCCTCTCCGCCACCTCGGCCGCCCGCGACCGATCAGGTCACTACCGCCGAAGCCATCTCGTTTCTTGGCACGCCCCTCGAGCGGCCGGTGCTGCCTGACGAGACGAGACGGCGGTACGAGGAGGCGCTCGCCGAGGCGCGGCAGCGAACGTACGCGGAACCGGACGATCCCGATGCGCTCATCTGGCTTGGCCGCCGCACCGCGTATCTCGGTCGATTTCGCGACGCGATCGACATCTTTACGCGCGGCATTCAGCGTCACCCGCGCGACGCGCGATTCTACCGACACCGCGGCCATCGCTATATCACCGTCCGCGAGCTCGACCACGCCATCGCCGACCTCGAGCGTGCGGCCTCACTCGCTGATGGAGAGGATGAGATCGAGCCGGATGGACTCCCGAACGCGCGCAACGTCCCGACGAGCACGCTGCAATCGAATATCTGGTACCACCTCGGCCTCGCGCATTACCTGAAGGGCGATTTCGAGCGCGCCTTGCGCGCCTATCGCGAGTGTCTGGAGGTGTCGAAGAACCCGGACATGCTCGTCGCGACATCGCACTGGCTCTACATGACGCTGCGCCGTCTCGGCCGAGGCGCCGAGGCGGCCCGCGTGCTGGAGCCGATCCGTGCCGATCTCGACGTGATCGAAAACGGCGCGTACCACCGGCTGCTCCTGATGTACAAGGGCGAGCTACCGGTGGATTCCCTGTTGCCGAGCGCGTCCAGTGGGGCGCTCGACGACGTCAGCACCGCGTACGGCGTGGGAAACTGGTATCTCTACAACGGAGACACGACGCGGGCGTATCGGATCTTCGAGCAGATCGTGGCAACCGGGAATTGGGCAGCTTTTGGGGCTGTGGCGGCAGAGGCGGAAGTGAAGCGGAAGTGAGGCGGGCCAGGGGCCACGGGGAGGGTCGAGGATTCACGGTTATCCTTGACCCTCCCCTTGGCCCCTGGCCCTTGGCCCTTGGCCCGCTCTACCGAGCTCCTTCCCTGACCTCAGCGAACTCCACCACCCTTCCGTGGAGCGCCGCGACGCGTTCCACACGGAGCCCCAGCCGCTCGATGTTCTCGACCAGGTTCTTCGCGAACGGATAGACGGGCGACGGCGCGTTAGGCGGCGCCGGATTGAACGCGTCGGCCTGAACGAGTATCCGCTCGGTGGGGAGATAGGCGATCACCATCGTCTCGGAATGCGGGCTGCCACGAATATGGTGGAGCTCGACGGTCCGGAGCCGATCCTGGAAGACCCGCTTCTCGCCAACGGTCACGATGGTCGGAGCCTTGGGGGCGCGAGACAGGGCGTCGGGCTCGAGCGTGTGTGGCCGCCGCGCGACGTCTCGGTAGAAGGCCGCATTTCCCGCGTGCGTCACGATCGTGAGCCCTTCGGAGATGGCCGCGCGTACTCCGCCCGAATGATCGTAGTGATGGTGCGTGTTCACCGCGTAGCGAAGGGGCTTCCCCGGGCGCAGCTCCCGCGCCTTGGCGATGACCGCCAGCGTTCGCGCATCGTTCTGGGGCGTCTCGATCAGCATGAGATAGTCCTCGAACTCGACCAGGACGCTGTGGTGCGAGCCGCCGGCGAGGCGCCACACACCGGGCGCCAGATCCTCCACGGCCACGGTGATGGCGGGGTTGGGCGCCGGTCCGCGCGCGGCTTCGGGCGCGGCCAGATCCACCGGCTCCGTTCCGAGGGTGGTGCGCATGTTGTCGTACTCGAAGATGACGGCGTCACCGAAGCGGGTCGTCTGCTTCGTCGGCAGCTGGAGAGCGCCGGCTGGTGCCCAGTTCTCGAACGTCGACTCGAAGACGAGATCACCCAGGTTCGTGTCGTACCGAATCGAGCGGATGCGCGCGGGCAGGTGCGTGCGACGGTCGAGCCAGAGCTGGAAGCTGTCGGCCGGCGTCACCTTGATGCGAAGGACGTGATGTCCCTCCTGGGTGCCCGCGGCGTGAACTTCGGCACCCGGCTCGAGCGCGGCGCGCATGAGGGCGAGCGGGTGATGATAGTGCTCGTGTCGGCGTCCAGCCGCGACCGCCGGCGGCTGGCGGTTGGCGTTGCCGTTAGGCGCGATCCCGTAGGCGATGTCCCCGTCGAGCCCCGTGTGGAGGTGCTGGGGCGCGACGGAAGCTGCGACGAACGTGGGTATTCGCGTTATCTCGGTCTGGTGCCGTACGGCCGTCAGATCGGTGGTGCGGCGAACCTGGGTGACGTCGAACCGGGGGAGTGGCGCCGTGGGCGACACGCCCTGGCCCCGGTTGTAGTTCCTGCCCGCCGTCGCCTCGAGGGTGAGCGACGTCGGGGCTCGCACCGCTGCCTCACCGCCCATCGCGCGGAGCGCGTCGTCGAAAAGCGTTGGCCGCTGCTGCGCGACGACTGCCGCCCATGGCAGAAGCAGCCCAACGCTCACGGAAAGAATTCGCATGGCACCTCGCACGCCGGAGTCAGATCCGAAACACCAGAGGTCAGATGTCAGCCATCAGATATCGGAAACGGCCGCGAGGCGAGGCCCTTTTCTGAGTCCTGACATCCGACATCTGACCTCTACTGCCGAATGCGCCGAAAGCCCTTACTGTCCCGCGGTGACTGTCTCTCTCGCCGGCGGTGCCGTCGTCACCCCGAGATGGTTCCAGTGCGCCATCGCGTTCAGCATCAACGCGAACGTGCCCTGCGACTGCCAGCGCCACATGGGGCGAATGCCGAACAGGACCACGCGGCCGCGGCCGACCGGGGCGTCGACGACCGCCGCCCTCCCCGCCATCTCGCTGCCGTTCACGAGGAGCCCCGAGATCAATAGCGAGTCGGACTTCGGGTGGAAGCGCAGGACGACGCGGCCGCGGTTGCGCTCGATGTCGGCCACGATCGCCGGATCCACACCCTCGAGCGCCCCGGTGGTATCACGCCCCTGGACCGTGAGGAGTGGTGTCCGGTTGAAGTACACCGGGAACGTCGTGCGCTCGTACCCGTAGAGAATCGGGCTGCCCGTTGTATCCGCCCGTGCGCGGAAGATCGCACCGCGCGTGCGCAGCGTACGCGCCTCCTCCTCACTCACCGTGGGGTTGAAGCCGAGCTCGACCGGGAGGCGTGACGTGTTCCCTTCCGTGATCAGC
>DASRHU010000259.1:0-4093 GCA_035650335.1 Gemmatimonadaceae bacterium
TACCACAATCACGACTTCGAGCTCGAGCCGATGGGTGGAAGCGTGCCGCTCGACGTGCTGATGAACGGGACCGAGGCGAACCTCGTCGTGCTGGAGCTCGATCTCTACTGGGCGACGAAGGCCGGTGCCGATCCCCTGAGCTATTTCGCGCGCTTTCCAGGGCGCGTGCAGCTCGTACACGTCAAGGACTCCGCGGGTGCTCCCGATCACCGGATGGTCGACGTCGGCAAGGGGACGATCGACTTCGCGAAGATCTTCTCGCGTCGCGAGCAGGCGGGCCTCCGTCACGCCTTCGTGGAGCACGACGATCCCGCCAATCCACTCGAGACACTGCGCGTGAGTCACGCGCATTTGGCGCAGTTGACCTGGTAGTCCGAGGTAGTCGAGGTCGTCAATGTCGTCGAGGTGATCGAGGGGCTTTCGCAATGAAGTCACGTCGATCACCTCGACAACCTTGACGGCCTGGACCACCTCGGAACCTCGCCCACCTCCAACCCCTCCACCACCTCGACCAGTGCTACAGATCCCCTCACGCCAGCGCCAGCAATACGACGTCTGCATCGTCGGCTCCGGCGCCGGCGGCGGGATGACGGCGTACGCGCTCACGCGCGCCGGCGCCCGCGTCGTCATGCTCGAGGCCGGGCCGGAATGGTGGAGCACGAAGAACTCCACCATGATGCTCCCCAATTACACGTCGATGCGCCGCGGCGGCGCGACTCGCCTGCGTCCATTCGGCGAGTTCGACGCGTGCGATGGCGGATGGGAAGTCGAGGGGGAGCCATACACGCGCGCCGAGGGCACGACGTTCGACTGGTGGCGCGCGCGCATGCTCGGCGGGCGCACCAACCACTGGGGACGCATCTCGCTCCGTTTCGGCCCTGATGACTTCAGGGGGAAGAGCATCGATGGGCTCGGTGACGACTGGCCGATCGGCTACGACGACGTGGCGCCATACTACGACCGTGTGGACGATCTGGTCGGCATCTTCGGAAGTGTCGAAGGGCTGCGCAATCACCCCGATGGCCACTTCCATCCGGCGCCGAAGCCGCGGTGTTACGAGCTGCTGGTGAAGAAGGCGAGCGACAAGCTCGGCGTCACCTGCATCCCCGCACGTCTCTCCGTCATCACCAAGCCACACCGCGGCCGGCCGGCCTGTCATTACTGCGGGCAGTGCAATCGCGGATGCGCCGTGAACGCGAATTTTTCGAGCCCGGAAGTGCTGTTGCGTCCGGCATTGACTACTGGACGCCTGCGCCTGCTGACGAACGCCATGGCGCGCGAGGTCACCGTTGGCAGCGACGGCCTGGCGACGGGTGTGTCGTACATCGACAAGGCGACCGGTGAGGATCGGCACGTCAGCGCCCGAATCGTCGTGCTGGCCGCCAGCGCGTGTGAAAGTGCGCGACTGCTGCTCAACTCGAAGTCCTCCGCGTTCCCGCAGGGGCTCGCGAACTCCAGTGGCGTGGTCGGGAAGTATCTCACCGACACGACCGGCACCGATGTCGCCGGGTTCATCCCGTCGATGGTGGACCACGTGGTGCATAACGAGGACGGAGTCGGCGGCGGACACGTCTACATGCCATGGTGGCTGGACAACAAGAAGCTCGATTTTCCCCGCGGCTATCACATCGAGGTATGGGGTGGTCTCTCGCAGCCTTCGTACGGCTTCATGGGCGGCATCCACCGCTATCCGGGGGCGGGCGGTTACGGCAAGAAGCTGAAGGATGACTACCGCCGTTTCTATGGAGCGACGATCGGATTCTCCGGACGCGGCGAGCAGATTCCGAACGAGCACTGCTACTGCGACATCGATCCGACGGTGGTCGACCAGTGGGGAATTCCGGTCCTTCGCTTCCACTGGAAGTGGACCGACCACGAGTACAACCAGGTGAAGCACATGCAGGAGACCTTCCGGGCGCTGATCGCGGAGATGGGCGGGCAGGTGTTCTCGCCGATGCCGACGCGCGAGCAGGGGTACGGCATCGCCGCGGGCGGGCGGATCATCCACGAGCTCGGGTGCGTGCGCATGGGTGCCGATCCGAAGACCTCGGCGGTCAACGCCTGGAACCAGGCGCACGACTGCAAGAACCTCTTCGTCACCGATGGGGGGCCGTTCGTCTCCCAGTGCGACAAGAATCCCACCTGGACGATCCTGGCGCTCGCGTGGCGCACGAGTGACTACATCACCGAGCAGCGAAAGCAGGGGGCGCTATGACGCTCGATCGGGAACACGGCGACGCCGAGTCACAGGAACAGCCCGAGGAGCCGCAGCCCCGGGAGCTGAGCCGCCGCGCGGCATTGAAGGTGTTGGGCGCGGTCCCGCTGGCGGGTGCCGTCGTGTGGCAGCAGCAACAGCAGCAGGGGCAGCAGGCGCCGCGTCAGACGCACGAGGCGCCTAACCAGCCGGCGGCGGACACGAAGCGGCCACCGCGCGCCCCGCAGCAGCGCCGGTTCTTCAACGCTCGCGAGACTCGCACCATGCGAGCGCTCGCCAACGACATCATCCCGCGCGACGAGCGATCGGGAAATGCCACCGACGCCGGTGTGATCGCCTTCCTCGAGCACAACCTCGCCAGCACCGAGACGTCGGTCGAGATGCGGACGCAATGGCGCGGTGGTCTTCGCTGGATCGACTCGGAGAGTCGCAAGCGTTTCGGTGTCGTCTACGCGGCGGCCACGCCAGCGCAGCGGCACCAGATCCTCGACGACATCGCGTACCCCGATCGTGTGCGCCCCGAGTTTCGACACGGCGCGGCGTTCTTCGCGCGCGCGCGCGACATGGTGGCGGCGGGCTTCTTCTCGAGCGCGATCGGTGTGAAGGACCTTCAATACCTGGGGAACACGGCCATGCCGACGTGGAACGGCTGCCCCGAGCCGGCACTCCGGAAGCTGGGCGTCAGCTATGACCTCATGAACAAGGCGGACACACAATGAGTGGGGAGCGACTCGGCGTCGGTTTCGTCGGCAGCGGGTTCAACACGAAGTTTCACTTGCGCGGATGGACGACGGTCCGCGACGGAGATGTCCGCGGCATCTGGAGCCCGAACGCGAAGAACGCCGCTGCCGCCGCCAAGCTCGCGCGCGAGCTCGACATTGGAGAGGCCAAGCCATACAAGACGATCACCGACATGGTGACTGACCCAGCCATCGAGGCGATCTGGCTGTCGGGACCGAACCACGCCCGGCTCGAGAACGTCGAGGAGATCGTCACCGCGGTCGAGAAGGGAAAGGGAAAGCTCAAGGGCATTGCGTGCGAGAAGCCGCTCGCGCGCAACGTCGCCGAAGCGAAGAAGGTCATCGAGCTGGTGAAGCGGATCGGCGTGCCGACCGGCTATCTGGAGAATCAGCTCTTCTCGCCCCAGGTCGAAGCAGGACGCGAGCTGATCTGGGCGCGCGGCGCCGCAACGACGGGGCGACCGTATCTTGCTCGCGCCGCCGAGGAGCACAGTGGCCCGCACGCTCCGTGGTTCTGGCGCGGAACGCTGCAGGGCGGCGGCGTGCTCAACGACATGATGTGCCACTCGGCGCTGGTGGTGCGCCACCTCCTCACGAAGCCGGGAGCGCCGCGCAACACCGTGAAGCCGGTGCGCGTGACGGGGCACATCGCGAGCCTCAAGTGGAGCCGGCCCGAATACGCGAAGCAGCTGAAGGCGCGGATGGGGAAGGAGGTCGATTATGCGTCGGCGCCGTCGGAAGACTTCGCCGCCGTGCACATCGAATTCGAGACCGACGACGGCCTCACCGTGCTCGGTGAGGCGACGACCTCATGGAGCTTCGTCGGCGCGGGGCTTCGCCTCTCGGCCGAGCTGCTCGGCCCCGAGTACTCGATGCAGTGGAACTCGCTCGATGCAGGGCTCAAGCTCTTCTTCAGCCGCGAGGTCCGCGGGAAGGAAGGCGAGGACCTCGTCGAGAAGCAGAACGCCGAGATGGGGCTCATGCCGGTGGTCGCGAACGAGGCCGCGGCGTACGGGTACGAGGCGGAGGACCGCCACTTCGTTCGCGTCTTCCTCGGGAAGGAGAAGCCGCGCCTAACGTTCGACGACGGCCTCGAGGTGGTGAAAGTCCTGATGACGGCCTACGCGAGCGCGGAGGC
>DASRHU010000260.1:0-2439 GCA_035650335.1 Gemmatimonadaceae bacterium
ATCGGCGAGCTCTGGATGACGTCGGATCGCGGCGCGGTGAGCCAGTGGAAGCGCTCCGAGGGCGGCGTCAGCGCGACCGGCCCCGCGGTCTCATCGCCATCACAGATCGCGCGCACCGACCGGAGGTAGCGCGCGAGCAGCTCGGTATCCACTTCGGGAACCAGCGTGCGCAGCTCCTCCATGTCGGTGATGGCGCGCATCCCCAGGTAGTCCACCGTTCGTGCGTGGAGCACGACGCCCACCGGGACGAAGGCCCCAATGTGCGGGTGCGGGACGGCGCGCAGCACCGCGAAGTCGTAAGAAACCGAGCGCTGGCGGACGATCACCGGCGTGCGGGAAGGCGGTGAATTGGCGCGTCGCGCAGCTGAATGCGAGCTCGCGCCGCCTCGTGCACGAACGCGCGCGGGCCGTCGCGTCTCGCCGTCAGGTAGTCCCAGTACCGTGCTCTCGCGTCGTTGCCGGTCGCGAATTCCTCTCCCCGTGTGACATCGAGCAGCAGCGTGTCCGGAACCGTGGCGAGTACATTGGTAATGCACTCGTCGGACAGGGCGGCGGTGAGGTCCGCATCGATCGCTTCAATGTTCGCGCTCCGTTCCAGCAGAACGTGCTCGCGGATACGGTGGAACGGTGTCTGAACGCGCGCGGCATCGACGCTCTCCCAGTCGTGATGCGCGTACAGCGCCGCTCCGTGATCGATGAGCCACGGGCGACGCTCCCAGATGAGAATGTTCGGGTTCCGGTGCGTCCGGTCCGGGTTCGTGATGTACGCGTCGAACCAGACGAGGCGAGTCGCGAATTCGGCGCTCACGAGCTCGCCGGCGGCGGTGTTGTCGTAGTTGAACGCTCCATCGAGGTACCGCAGTCCGACGTTGATCCCGTGGCTGGCGCGCAGCACGTCCTGAATCTCGGGGTCGGGCTCGCTTCGCCCAAAGGGCGACGGCACCTCGATGAGTGCCAGGCTGGGCACGGGCAGGCCGAGTGCGCGAGCGAGCATGCCGGCGATGAGCTCGGCGATCAATGCCTTGGCGCCCTGGCCAGCGCCGCGAAACTTCACGACGAACAGGCCGCCACCGTCGGTATCGACGACGGCGGGCAACGACCCACCTTCGCGGAGGGGCTGGAGGTACCGTGTGGCGGTGTACGTCGGCAGCTCGAGCACGCTACCGAATCTCGCTCTCCAATTGCGCGACCGGAAGCGCGAAAGATCGATCGACCCGAGGATTGCTCGAATCGGGGAGCTGACTGGAGCGCTTTCCGAAGGCCGAAAGCACCGACTCGAGCACGGGGAGCAGCGACGAAACGCGTCGAGCACGGATCACGAGATCCCACATCGGCTCGAGCTTCTTCCATCCGCCGGCGTAGGCGACGTGGCGAAGCGTGTCGCCCATGGTCGCCTTGGTCGCGGCGCCGCGAAAGATCGAGCTCCAGCGGTAGAACAGCTCGTACGCTCTCCAATAGCCGGCCTCGAGTGCCGCGGGGGTCAGTCGCGCGGGGCGGTACACCACGTGACGGGTGTCGTAGAGATCCCAGTTGTCGTGGAGAATGCGGTTCTCCTTTCGCATTCGGGCGTGGAGCGCGGTCCCGGGATAGGGTGTCAGGATGTGGAACGTCGCCGTCTCGATTCCCTGGCTGATCGCCCACTCGACCGTCCGCTCGAACACGGACTCGTCGTCGCCGTCCATTCCGAACACGAAGCTTCCATTGACCATCACGCCGTGGTCGTGAAGACGTCGGATCGCCGCACCGTAATCGCGGTGGAGGTTCTGGAGCTTGCCCTGCTCGCGAAGGTTGTCCGCGTTCAACGTCTCGAAGCCGACGAAGAGGCTTCGAAGCCCCGCCCTCGCCCCACGTTCCACCAGCCCCGGTCGTAAGATCGATTGCACGGTTGCGGCAGCCTGCCAGAGCCGACCCATCCCGCGCATGGCGTCGAACAGCGCCGTCGCGAACGGCACGTTGCCGAACAGATGGTCGTCGAGAAAGTAAAGGTGTCGTCCCGGGAGACGGTCGATCTCGGCGAGCGCATCGTCGACGTGCTGGGTGTAGAACCCGCGCCCTCCCGTGAAGAACGCCTCCTTGTAGCAGAAGTCGCAGGCATGGGGACATCCGCGCGACACGACGATGGAATTGGGAACGAGGTAGAGGCGACGCGCGATGAGATCGCGTCGAATGCGCGGGATCCCGTCGAGCGTGCGTTGAGTGGATCGGTACACGGGCTGCGGAACGCCGGCGCGAAAGTCGTCGAGAAAGCGCGGCCACGTGTCCTCGCCCGGACCGAGGAAGATCGTGTCGGCGTGCTGGGCCGCTTCGTCGGGGAGGGAGGTGACGTGCAGGCCACCCAGCGCGACATGCGCCCCGCGACGGCGGTAGTGATCGGCGATCTCGTAGGCGCGGTAGGCCGAGGTGATGTAGACCTGGATGACGACGAGGTCGGGCTCGTCA
>DASRHU010000261.1:0-4580 GCA_035650335.1 Gemmatimonadaceae bacterium
ATCGCGAAGCAAGACCGCATCATCGCGAACCAGCGGACCATCATCCGGAATCAGGCGCAGTTGGCGAAGATCATCTCCAACCAGGCGCAGATCATCCGCAACCAGCGCACGATCCTCAACAACCAGCGGAAGATCCTCGCGAACCAGAAGAGGATTCTCGCGAAGTAGCTACTCCGCGATCGCCCCGAGGTCGCGCAGGATCGAGTCCTTCAACGCGACCGCTCGAGGGTCAGCCATCGAGCGGGGATGCTCGATGGCGATCTCGACGATCCGAGTGACGCGCATCGGACGCTCGCTGAGCACGACCACCCGATCGGCGAGCGCGATCGCCTCATCGACATCGTGCGTCACCAGCACGGTCGTCTGTGGCTCCTCGCGGCGAATCCGCAGCAGCTCCTGACGCATGCGGAGTCGGGTGAGCGCGTCCAGCGACCCGAATGGCTCGTCCATGTAGAGCACGTCGGGACTCACGACGAGTGCACGCGCAAGCTCGAGACGCTGAAGCATTCCGCCTGACAGCTGGTACGGAAACGCCGACAGGAAATCCTGGAGCCCGACGAGCTCGAGGTAGTGGCGGGCGCGCTGCGTCTTCTCCTCCTCCGGCATTCCGTCGAGGACGAAGGTGAGATTCCGCCAGGCGGAGATCCACGGGAAGACGGCTCCCCTCTGCGTGATGAGGATTCCGTTCCGATTGGGTCCCCTCACCGCTTGCCCGCCGACGGCGATCGATCCACGGTCCGGCCGCTGAAACCCCGCCAGCAAGTCCAGCAGCGTGGACTTTCCGCACCCCGATGGTCCGACGAGCGCGACGAGCTCGTGCTGGGCCACCGTTAGGCTGAATCCCTCGAGCACCGGCAGCGTGCGGGCGTCATCGAGCCGATATGCTTTCCAGACATCGCGTGCGTCGATGTCAGCGGGCATAGCGCCACTTTACCGAGTCCACTCGCTCTACGCGACGCATGAGCACGTCGAGAGCGAACCCGATCACCCCGATGATGACCATGGCCGCCACGACCAGATCGTAGCGGTTGCCCGCGTTGCGCGAATCGATGATCAGAAAGCCGAGCCCCGAATCGATCGCCACCATCTCGGCGGCGACTACCACCAGCCAGGCGACGCCGAGGCCGATTCGCATGCCGGTGACGATCTGCGCCATCGCCGCCGGCACCACGACGTGCCTGAGCAGCGGCAATCCCGTGATGCCGAAATTCTCGGCCGCCCGAATGTAGTGCCGCTCGACTGCGTGAACGCCGGCGATCGTGCCCACCACCATCGGAAAGAACGACGACAGGAAGATGAGAAAGATGGGTGAGGCATTGCCGACGCCGAACCAGAGAATCGCCAGCGGGATCCACGCGATCGGCGAGATCGGCCGAAGCATTTGAACCACCGGGTTGAGCGCCCGGTACGCCGCCGGAGACCACCCCATTGCCACCCCAAGCGGGATCGCGAGCGCCGCGGCGCCGAGGTAACCGACGGCGACGCGCATCAGCGACGCGGCAATGTGATGGAGGAGTACGCCGTCCTTCGCCAAGGCGATCGTGCCGAGCACGACCTCCCACGGCCCCGGGAAGATCTGCGTCCCGCTGAGGCGGACGACTGCCCACCACGTGGCGATCAGTATCGCGACGACGAGATACGGCGAAGCGCGGGACGCCCTACTTGGCAAGCTCGATCGCCGTGGGCCGATACGCCCGCACGAAGCTGTCGTCCACGTACCGCTCGTAAGGCACGGGCCGCTTCAGAATGTTCCCCTCGACCGCGAGCTGCATGAGCTCGTCGAACTCCGCGCGCACCAGGCGCAGGTCCCCGTAGGTCACACGATCCTTCGGGTTGTCCATCACGTAGCGAATGAGCGCGGAGTCCTGGTTGAAGAACTCGCGTCGCGCGGCGAGGTCGGCGGCGAGGTGACGATTGGTCGTGTCGCTCTCCAGCCACTCCCCGGCGGCCAGCACGTGGTTCACCAGCCGCTGCACCGCCGGCCGATCCTCGTCGATCAGCTCCTGCCTGACGGTGAGCACGCAGCAAATGTATTCCGGCCATTCATCGCGCGTCATGTGGAGAATGCGCGCGTATCCCTTGCGCTGCGCCAAGGCGCCGAAGGGCTCCCCGGTCGCGTAGGCGTCGACCGCGCGAGCATAGAGCGCCGCCGGCATGTCCGGCGGCGCCATCTCGACGAGCGTGACGTCGGCGTCGGTGAGCCCGTACTTCTTCATCAGTCGATGGACGAAGATGTTGTCCACCGCGAAGCGACTCGGAATCGCGATGCGCTTGCCGCGGAGATCGCCGAGGTTCCGCGCCCTGGAGTCGCTGTGCGTCATGATCACCGCACCCGAGCGATGACCGAGCGCGACGATCTTCACCGGCACTCCATTGTCGGCGAGGTCCATCGCCATCGGAGCCAGGAGATACGCGGCCTTCACCTTCCCTGACATCATCGCTTCCTTGAGCTCCGGCCACCCGCTGAACCTGCTGAACACGGCGAGCTTCTCGCCGGCGGCCGTGACGATCTCCTTGCCATCCATGTCCGACATGTCCATCGACATGCCCATGTCCCCGCCGGCCATGGCGAGCATGTCGTGCGTCGCGAGCGAGTCGTTATGGCTCGAGGTCGTGCCGGCCGTGGGTGCCGAAGCGCGCATCGCCATACAGGCGACTGGAAGGGTGAGGTTTCACGTGACCGGCAGGGCGCCAACGCGTAGAACGTCACCCTCGGGAACGCGCTCGCCCCGGTCCGTCGTCCTCTCGTCCGCCCCGGGTGCCGTCAGTCTGTAGGCGAGGACGAGCAGCGCGATTGCCGCCAGCGAGCCGAATAGGACGACCGCCCAGCGGTAGCGGGCAGCGAAACCGTCGCGAAGTCCAGATGCCATTGGGCTCAGTGAAAGCGGGAGGTTGGCGTGGGCGAAGGGGATCGCTGAAGCGGAAGCGGTGCGTGTCCCCAGGTTAGCGCGCCACCCGGGCGGCATCAATCCCGAAACGAAATCCTATTGGGCGAGCGGCGCTTATCCGCAACACGGTATCGCCGAAGTCGTCGGCCACGAGCAGGGCGCCATTTTGTCGATGGCGAGGCGCCGCAGATGGACGCAGAGCGCCGCAGAAACTGCAACGGCAATGTCAACGCAATCCGTGGCAACGCTGTTGACGTTCCAGGTGCTGCGGCTGTTCGCGTCCATCCGCGGCTGCAACGGCCCCGCGTCGCCGAAGCAACGCGGGGCCGATCGCTGGTTAGGCGGCGCCGGTCCTTCGCCCGGCGCCGTTCCGAGAGCTGCCGGGCGGCTAGCGCAGCAGCATCGTTCGCGCGACGGACGGCACTCCGTTGCCGTTGACGAGGAAGAGCATGTACGGACCCGGCGTGGCCGCCGTGCGGCTCGATGGAATCGTGACGGTGATTCCCCCCGTCGTCTGCGAGAATGTCAGCGGCACGAGACGCTGCGCCCAATCGAAGGCGTGCGTCACCGAGCCGAAGCGAATGAACGTCACCTTCGTGATGCTCGCGGCGTCGGGCGTCTCGACGAACACCTGCTGGCCGTAGGCGACCGCGCTCGGCGTTGTCCCGGTGACGACCGGCCGTGCGCCCTTGAACAGGTACGGAGGCGAGTAAATCTCGTAGTCGAGGTTGTCCGGCGTGCTGGCGCCGTCGCCACCGCCGCCATGGAGCACGCGACCGTCCGGCAGCAGCAACGCGGTCGAATGGTATCCGCGAAGCATGGATGCGCTGCTCGCGACCGTTCTCCAGCTGCCCGTCGCGGGATTCCAGATCTCGCTGCTGTTGATGCGGAGCGCCGGGTTGGCCCGGTCCCCGGCAACACCGCCGGTCACCAGGACTTCGCCAGTCGGCAAGAGCGTGGCGTTGTGGTTCCACCGCGCGGTCGCGAGCGAGCCCGTCCAGTCCCACTGTGGGTTCGCCTGATTGAGGTCGATGATCTCCGCCGTCGCCGTGGGCAGCGTCGAGCCGCTCCCGCCGCCTGCGTACATGATTTTCCCCGGCTCGTACATCACCGCCGTCCCGTAGGAGCGCAGGCCGTAGAGCCGTTGCGGGCCGTCAGTCCACTGTCCCGCCCCGGAGACGTCGAGCCACCTGGTCTGGCGACTCGATCCCGCGACGAATATGCGGCCGTCAGGCGCGACGAACGTACGCGGATAGTTCGCCATGGCCAGGCTCGCGCCCGTGAGCTGGCGCCAGCTGGTCCCGTTCCACACTTCGGGGATCGCCACCGGATTGCCCGTGGCGTCCTCCCCGGCGATCGCCACCACTTCGCCGTTAGGCAGCGTCGTCGTGCTCGGATACCACCGGCCCTGCGCCATCGGCTGCACCGCTTCCCACGTCGCGGTCGCCGGGTCGAAGATGTTCGTGACCGCCAGACCCTGGCTCGGCGCAATGTGACCGCCGACGACGAGCAGTCGGCCATCCGGGAGCCAATCATGCCCGGCGCAGAACACGAGCGCGGGACTCGGAACCGCGAGGAACGCACCGGTTGCAGGGTTCCACACCTGAGGCACTCCCTCCTTGCCGAACATCAACACTCGACCATCGAGCAGGAGGTGCGTGTGCACGAGGATCATCGGCGCCGGAAGGACCG
>DASRHU010000262.1:0-6483 GCA_035650335.1 Gemmatimonadaceae bacterium
CGTGACCAGCATGACCCAGGCGTCGGCGTTCGGAGTTCCCTTGAACGCCCGCGGCACGAGCTGCATCGCGGTGACCGACACGATGAACGACGCGAGCATCGCGCTGATCTCCGACCACGCGTTGATGCGCCACCAGTACCACCGAAGAATCAGGACGAGCCCGGTGCCCGCGCCGATCGCGAGGAGGAAGGTCCACGCGCGGCCGATCGTCTGAATCTGCCACGTCACCAGAATCGAACCGAGAAAGAGCACGATCGTCGCCATGCGCGAGACGTTGACGTAATGCTTCTCGCTCGCGTCCTTGCGCATGAACCGCCGGTAGAAGTCGTTGACGAGATACGACGCCCCCCAGTTCAGTTGAGTGGCGATCGTCGACATGTACGCCGCGGCGAAGCCGACGACCATCAACCCGCGCCAGCCGGATGGAAGCAGGTCGACGAAGGCGCGGACATAGCCGTTCTCCTTTTCCGCCGCGCCGAGCTCCGGGTAGAGAATGACCGTGGCGAGAGCGGTGATGATCCATGGCCACGGGCGCAGCGCATAATGCGCGACCTGGAAGAACAGCGTCGCGAGCACGCCGTCGCGCTCGGAGCGCGCCGAGAAGATCCGCTGAGCGACGTATCCGCCTCCCCCCGGTTCGGCGCCCGGGTACCACGCCGCCCACCATTGCACGAACAGAAACGTGGCCAGCGCGAGAATGGGCATCCACGAGTAGTCGAGAATCGCGCCATTCTCGATTCGGACTGGTAGTACCGAGAGCGCTTGCTCGCTTCCGAAATACGCCGCCGCCTTGGTCTTCAGTGCGTCCATGCCACCGACGGCGTCGACCGAGAACACCGCGAGCACGATGACCGCGGTCATCGCCAGGCCGAACTGGAGAAAGTCCGTCCACAGCACGGCCCAGAGTCCGGCGGCCACCGAATACGCGACGGTGATCACGAAACAAATGCCGACCGCGACATACGGGGACACCCCGAGCGAGATCGACAGGATCTTGATCATCGCGGCGTTCACCCAGCCGAGGATGATCAGGTTGATCGGGATCGCGAGGTAGAGTGCGCGAAAGCCGCGCAGGATCGCGGCGGGCTTCCCGCTGTACCGCACTTCGGCCAGCTCGACATCGGTCAACACCTTCGCGCGGTGCCACAGGCGCGCGAAAAAGAAGACGGTGAGCATGCCGCTCATGACGAAGCTCCACCACACCCAATTGCCGGCGACGCCGCGCGTGGCGACGAAGCCGGTGACGACGAGCGGCGTATCGGCGGCGAAGGTCGTCGCGACCATCGACACGCCGGCGAGCCACCAGGGGACCGAGCGTCCCGAGATGAAGTACTCGCTCATGCTCGAGCCGCCGCGCCGCGTGAAGTAGAAGCCGATGCTCGCCGACACCACGAAGTAGCCGATGATGATCGCCCAGTCGAGCAAGGTGAGAGTCATGGCGTTCCCGAGGTGAGAGAGGCGTCAGCACCCATCGCCGCCATCACGGCGTTGGCGAGCGCGGACCGGACGAGACCAATCCGCGTGTTCTGGCGCGAGGGGTTGACGCGATTGCTCAGCAGCAGGACGAACGTCCCCTGCTCGGGGTCGATCCAGAGCGATGTTCCCGTGAAGCCCGTGTGCCCAAAGGCACGGGCCGACATCCGTTGGCCCGCCGAGTTCTGGCCGGTCGGCGTTTCCCACCCGAGCGCGCGGTGCGACAGGCCGGGGTCCTGAACGACGGTGAACTGGGCGATGGTCGACGCGCGCAGAATGCGCGCCCCATCGAGCGTCCCTCCGCCGAGGAGCATCTTCGCGAACCGCGTGAGATCCGCGGCCGTCGAGAACAACCCCGCATGGCCGGACACTCCGCCGAGCATGTAGGCATTCTCATCGTGTACTTCGCCGCGGATCTGTCGCTGGCGCCAGGGATCGAACTCGGTTGGCGCAATGCGTGCACGAAGCGCCGCATCCGGGCGATACATCGTGGACGTCATGCGTAACGGCCCGGTGATGTGGCTCGCGATGTAGGCATCGAGCGATTCGCCGCTGACGCGCTCCACGATCTTCCCGAGGATGATCGCGCCGAGATCGCTGTACACCATCCGCGCTCCCGGTACGGTATCGAGCGGCGTGGCGTAGATGACCGCGAGGGCAGTATCCGGTGCCGTCGCCTCCTTGTACAGCGGTCGCCACGACGGGAGTCCCGACGAGTGTGTCAGCAGATGCCGAACAGTCACCCGCTCTTTCCCCGGACCCGTGAACTCCGGGATGTAGAACGCGACCGAAGAATCGAGCTCGACGCGATTCTGCTCGACGAGCTGCATCATGGCGGTCGTCATCCCCACGACCTTCGTCAGCGACGCGAGATCCCAAATCGTGTGCTCGTCGGGTGCGGGGGCTGAGGCCGGCCAATCGATACGCCCCACGGCGTAAGACGTCACCGATCCATCCCTCGAACCGACGACAGCGATCGCACCGGGGAACGCGCTGTCGGCCACGGCCCGATCGAGCACGCCGGCGACCGAATCGTGCACGACTCGCATGCGCCCTCCCGGCTCGGGTGCCGGCGTGGGCCGGGGCCCGGCGCACGCGCACATTGCGATGAAGACGATGGATGCGGCGGCCTGCCGCGGTCCCATCACGGCGCCGCCTCGCGACGAATCCCGTCCCCGGCAGCGAAGAATCCCGGCAGCGAAATCGGCGCGCGCCCGGTGATCGGCGCGGCGCCGAGGACGGCTCGCGCGGCCGCGCGCTCCAGTGATGGCGTGATTCCGTAAGTCACGAGATAACTCCCCACCCGGGGAAACTGGGCGATGACGTAAGGATTGCCGTTGGCGACCACCATGACCTTCTCACGTGTCGCCAGCGTATCGATCCAGGCGGCGACCACGGGTGAAATCGCGAACCGACCGGCGCCCTCGATGGTCCGCACGTGCGTCGTGACGATGACGCGGTCGGCCCCCTGCAGACGGATGGACAGGGAATCGAGCTCCGCTTTCGCGGTCGACGGGTCGATGCGCACCACCATCGTTCGCGGCGCGAGCGTGCGCACTTCGGTCGCGAACGCGCGTCCGGCGTTGACGTCGAGCTCCGGGGCGTAGCTGATCACGGCGAGACGGCCGTCGCGAGGGGCGGGCACGAGCGACGTGCTGTCGCGCAGCAGCGTGACCGCGCGCGTCCCGATGTCCTCCGCCACCGCGCGATGCCGCGGCGCGCCGACGATACGTCGCAAGGAATCCAGCGACACGAGCGGATGCCGCGCGGCGCGCGTACGGACCTTCAGCTCGAGAATCCGCCGAGCCGACGCATCGATGCGCGCCGTCGAGATCGTGCCGGCCTGCACCGCGGCGGTGACCGCGTCGATCGCGAGCTTCACGTCCGTCGGAGAGAGCAGGATGTCCGCGCCCGCCTGCACGGCGAGCACCGCCGCCTGTTCCGGGGTGTACCCTTTCCCGACCGCCTGCATGCGAAGCGCGTCGGTCACCGCGAGCCCGCGGAAGCCGAGCGAGTCGCGAAGCAGCTCGCTGACGATGCGCGGCTCGAGCGTCGCGGGACTGCTGTCGATGCCTACCGCGGGAAGCGCAATGTGCGCGGTCATCACGCCGATGACCCCCGCGTCGATCGACGCGCGAAACGGCACCAGCTCCACCGATGCGAGACGTGCCGCATCGGACCGCACGACGGGGAGCGCCAGGTGCGAGTCGGTGTCGGTGTCCCCGTGTCCCGGAAAGTGCTTCGCGGTCGCCGCCACGCCCTCGGACTGCACGCCGCGCACGAACGCCGCCGACAGCTCGGCGACCTGCTGCGGATTCTCGCCAAACGAGCGCGTGTTGATGACGGGGTTGGCCGGGTTGTTGTTGACGTCGACCGTCGGCGCGAAGGCGAGGTGGATGCCGACCGCGCGCGCCTCACGGCCGATCACGCGTCCCACCTCGAACGCATCGCGCGGATCGCCGGTCGCCGCGATCGCCATGTTGCTCGGGAACACGGTCGCGCTTCCCGCGCTCATCAGCGTCGGCACGAACGTTCCACCGGCAAGGCGCCCGAGTCCCGGCTCGAGATCCGATGCGACGAGCAGTGGAACCGCCGCCAGCTGCTGAAGCGAGTTCACCTTGGCCGCGACTTCGATCGGAGAGCCAAGCGACATGATCACCCCGCCGATGCGTTCGTCCGCGACCGCGCGACGCACTTCAGCGAAGGTACTGTCGTCGACGTGAGCGTAGTCGCCGAGCACCCACAGCATCACCATCTGAGCGACGCGCTCGCGCAGCGTGAGGCGCGCGAGCGTGCGCTCCACCCAGGCGCGATCGCGACCCGAGAGGGGCGTCGTCCACGACAGCGGATGCGCACCCGCGCTTGGCGTCGGGGCGTTCGCCGCGGGCGCCTGCGGGCGACCGCATGCCAGGAGCCAGACCGCTCCGAGCGTGACCAGGTGAAAGCGGGAAGGTGAAAGCCGGCGCATGAGAAGGAGTGACTGCTGTGCGTGAAAGCGCGTGACGGCAACCGTTTGGGCAGGTAACGCGGCGGTGAATCTACGCCCGCGCGCGGTAGCGCGGAATCACCGATGCATGTAGATCATCACCGAGCACGGTATTTGTATAGCTTGTCTGGCTGCATCGAACAGACCCTGCGTGGCTGGTTCCGCCAGGCCGGGCTCGCGAACCATCAAGGAGGCACTCATGAAGGCGCTCTTCGCCGCATTGCTGTTCGTTACAACGCTCTCTGTCACCGCATGCGGCCAACGACAGGTGGAGGTGTCCACCGGCGCGCAGCCGCAGAGTGACGTCGCCATCCACTTCACGAACAACACGAGCAGTCTGGTGAACGTGTACGTCGTGCATGGTGGCCAGCGGATCTTCGTCGGTCAGGTGAGTGGCAACAGCACGCAGCACCTGCCGGTCGCGAACGTTCCGTCGGGATCGGTCGTCACGCTGGAAGCGTCGACGGTCAGCAACAACCCACAGACGTACTCGCGTTCGGACGTGGCGTTGACGGGGACGTACGCCTGGCAGGTTCCCTGATCGCGGGTTGCTCGCGAACGGCGGGGAAGCTAGGTTAACGGGCTGGAGGGCGACCTCTCCAGCCCGTTGTCTCATCGTCACTTAGGAGATCCCGTTCGTGCAGGGTTCATCTCGCGCCGGCAACCGTCCCGCTCTGCGGCCCGCGACCGGCCGCCTCGGCGTGCTCACCCCGGGGCTCGGTGCCGTCGCTACCACTTTCATGGCTGGCGTTGAGAGCATTCGCCGGGGCCTTTCCAAGCCGATCGGCTCCCTCACCCAGATGGCGACCATTCGACTCGGAAAGCGCACGGACAAACGGTCGCCGTACATCAAGGAGTTCGTTCCGCTGGCGTCGCTCGACGATCTGGTGTTCGGTGCGTGGGATCCGATTCCGGATGACGCGCTGACCGCGGCGCGCAAGGCCGGGGTGCTCGAGGAGAAGCATCTCGAGCCGGTCGCGGATTTCCTCTCGGCGATCAAGCCCATGCCCGCCGTCTTCGACCAGAAGTACGTGTCGCGCCTCACGGGCACCAACGTCAAGAAGGGAAAGACGAAGCGCGATCTCGCGGAGCAGCTGCGGCAGGACATCCGCGACTTCAAGGCGAAGCACAAGCTCGATCGCGTCGTGATGGTGTGGTGCGCCTCCACCGAGATCTACATCAAGCCTGGTCCGCAGCACGCGACGATCGAGCAGTTCGAGAAGGCGATGGAGCGCAACGACGATGCGATCGCGCCGTCGATGCTCTACGCGTGGGCCGCCATCATGGAAGGGGTGCCGTACGCGAACGGCGCCCCGAACCTGGCGGTCGATACGCAGGCGCTCCAGCAGCTCGCCATCGCTCGCGGGGTGCCGATCTCGGGGAAGGACTTCAAGACCGGCCAGACCTGGATGAAGACCGTGATCGCGCCGGGACTCAAGGCGCGCATGCTCGGCCTCGAGGGGTGGTATTCGACGAACATCCTCGGCAATCGCGATGGAGAAGTGCTCGACGATCCCGCGTCGTTCAAGACGAAGGAAGAGTCGAAGCTGAGCGTCCTGCACACCATCCTGCAGCCGGAGCTGTATCCGGAGCTGTACAACGGGTTCTCGCACGTCGTCCGCATCAACTACTACCCGCCGCGCGGCGACAACAAGGAAGGGTGGGACAACATCGATCTGGTGGGCTGGCTCGGTTACCCAATGCAGCTCAAGATCAACTTCCTGTGCCGCGACTCCATCCTCGCCGCGCCGATCGTGCTCGATGCGGCCCTGTTCCTCGACCTCGCCAAGCGTGCCGGCATGCACGGCATCCAGGAGTGGCTGTCGTTCTACTTCAAGGCGCCGATGCACGCGAAGGACCTGTATCCCGAGCACGACCTGTTCATCCAGCTGATGAAGCTGAAGAACACGCTGCGCTACATACAGGGTGAAGAGATGATCACCCACCTCGGACGGGAGTATTACGACTAGGCCGTGAGGTCCTGGAGGTCCTGAGGTCTTGCATCAAGACCTCAAGGCCTTGAG
>DASRHU010000263.1:0-2279 GCA_035650335.1 Gemmatimonadaceae bacterium
GCGGCCCCCGCCCGGCCCTCATCTTGAAGCAGGACGCCGGCATGACGATCACTTCGATGCACAGACTCCACCGGGGACTCGCGCTCGCCCTCCTGATCGCGCTCCCCGCGTGCACGCGCCCGCCCACGGGCATCACGCCGCCCCCCGTCTCGCGCGACGATCCGTTCCTCGACACGGTGCAGACGCGGACCTTCGGCTTCTTCTGGCAGCTCGCCAACCCACAGAACGGACTCGTCCCCGATCGATCGCCGACGCCGTCGTTCTCGAGCGTCGCCGCCATCGGCTTTGGCCTCGCCGGCTATCCCGTCGGCGTCGAGCGTGGATGGGTCACTCGCACGCAGGCGCGCGACCGCGTGCTCACGACGCTTCGATTCCTGTGGAACGCACCACAGGGGCCGGCGACGTCCGGGATCGCCGGGCACATGGGGTTCTTCTACCATTTCCTCGACATGCAGACGGGCCACCGCTTTCAGCAGGTGGAGCTGTCGACGATCGATACCGCGCTCCTCATCGCCGGCGCGCTCGTGTGTCGCGAATACTTCGACGGAAACGATGCCGGCGAGATCGAAGTGCGCGCCCTCGTGGATTCCCTCTATCGACGCATCGACTGGCCCTGGGCATCCCCCCGCGCCCCGCTCGTGTCGATGGGATGGCATCCGGAGACCGGATTCCACCAGCTCGACTGGAAGGGGTACAACGAAGCGATGCTGCTCTACATCCTCGCGTTAGGCTCGCCGACCCATCCCGTGCCCCCCGCTGCGTGGCCCGCCTGGACCGCGACCTACGCGTGGACGACGTTCCAGGGGCAACCGCACCTGGGGTTCCCGCCGCTGTTCGGACACCAGTACTCGCACGTCTTCATCGATTTTCGCGGTATCCAGGACGCGTACATGCGGGGGCGCGGCATCGACTACTTCGAGAACTCGCGCCGCGCCACCTACTCACAGCGCTCGTACGCGATCGCCAACCCGGGGCAGTGGCGGATGTACTCCGACTCGCTCTGGGGCCTCACGGCGTCCGACGGCCCGATCGACACGACCATCGTCTACGAGGGACGCTCGCGCCAGTTCCGCACCTACGCCGCGCGCGGCGCCGGTACGGAATACATCCTCGATGATGGTACGCTCGTGCCGACCGCGGCCGGCGGCTCGGTCCCCTTCGCGCCCGAGATCACGGTGCCCGCGCTCAAGGCGATGCGTCGCACGTTCGGAGACGCGCTCTTCTCGACCTACGGCTTCCTCGACGCGTTCAACCCGACCCTGCGCCTAACTACGCTCCCGCTCCGCCACGGGCGCGTCGACCCCGCCCTCGGATGGTTCGATGGCGACTACCTCGGCATCGATCAGGGCCCGATCCTGCTCATGATCGAGAACTGGCGCTCCGATCTCGTCTGGCGGCTCATGCGGCGCAGTCCGTACATCAAGGCCGGCCTCTGTCGCGCCGGGTTCAGTGGAGGGTGGCTCGCCGGACAGTGCTCGTGAACGGCAACGAGGAATGAGGACGAAGGACTGAGGAAATCCATCGGATGGCCTCTCTGTCCGATTGAATTCCTCAGTCCTCGGTCCTGGTTCCTCATTGTGTCCGGAGTCCAGCCCCGTAGATTGGCCGCATGCGCGACCTCCATGCGCGAGGCGCGCGCCGACACGATCCGTGGAGCATCGCGATCCTCGCGCTCCTCATCGTGGCGTGTAGCCGCCCACCCGACACGAGCTGGCACGAGGCAAACGGCTACCGCTGGCGCACGCTCGCCATTCCCCGCCGCGGGTCACCCGGGTTTACCCTCCTGGATTCGTCCCGCACCCACGTCGGATTCATCAACAGTCTCAGCGATTCCCTTCTCGTCCGGAACCGGATTCTGGCCCAGGGGGCGGGCGTATGCCTCGGCGATGTGGACCGCGACGGGCTGAACGACATCTTTCTCGCACGCACCGCGGGCCCAAGCGTCCTCTATCGCAACCTCGGCGCGTGGCGCTTCGCGGAGATGCCTAACGCAGGCGTCGCGGCCCCCGACCGATACTCCACCGGGTGCGCGCTGGCCGACGTCGATGGAGATTCGGATCTCGACCTGATTCTTCTCGCGCTGGGAGGGCCGAACACCCTCTTCCTGAACGACGGGTCGGGCCGATTCACCGACCTCGCCGATGAATCCGGCCTCGCATCGACGGCTGGGAGCGAAAGCCTCACGCTCGCCGATGTCGATGGCGACGCGGATCTCGACCTGTACGTCGTGAATTACAAGGCGTACACGACCCTCGACCGCATGCCTCCGCAGGCACGGT
>DASRHU010000264.1:0-5366 GCA_035650335.1 Gemmatimonadaceae bacterium
GCTGATGACGGAGCGCGGCATCTTCACGCGCATCGGTCTGGCGCGGATTGCCGTTCTGCTCGCGCAGGTCGGAGGTATCGCGGCGGCCGTGAAGTACGCGCCGAGTCGGGCGGGGGCGATCGTGAGTCACGAGGCCCTGCCGGCTGAGTGGTTCACCTGGACCCCGCTCGCCCAGCTCCCGTTCTTCGCGTTCCTCCTCGGCGCCGCACTCATCATCACCGGGATCGTGTTCCGCGCGAGCCCCACCGGGCGAGCGTTCCTGTGGGCGCTCGTCGCGGCATTCCTCGCGCTGCACTCCGTCGACACGCCCGTTGCCGCCACGATCTATGGCTCCACCGCCGGACTGATCCTCGTCGTCGCCGTCATCGAGGCGTCGTACCTCATGGCGTATCAGGACGCGCTCACCGGATTGCCCGCGCGCCGCGCGCTCACCGAAGCGCTGCAGCGCGTGAACGGGAAGTTCACGATCGCGATGGTGGACGTCGACCACTTCAAGAAGCTGAACGATCGGTACGGGCACGAGGTGGGCGATCAGGTGCTACGCATGGTGGCGTCGCGCCTCGAGGGAGTCTCCAACGGCGGTCGTGCCTTTCGTTATGGCGGTGAGGAGTTCGCCATTCTCTTTGCCGGCGATGGCGTCGAAGACTGCTTGCCCGAGCTCGAGGCGCTGCGTCGCACCGTGGAGGAGTCGAAGTTCACGGTGAGACGTCGCCTTCAACGGCGAAAGCCCACCAGGAGCAAGAATGGCGGGGGCAACGGCAGAGCGCGCCCGCAGATCACGGTGACTGTCAGTATCGGCGCGGCGGAATCGAATGGACGACAGGATGCGCCCGAGCAGGTGGTGCAGGCGGCGGATCGCGCGCTCTATCGCGCGAAGGACGCGGGACGTAATCGCGTCGAGAGCTGACCGGTCGGGCCTCTGCGGCCGCGGTGGCCACGCGCCATGCGCGCCCACCGCGGCCGCCAGGAAACTGGCGAGCTACACTCCACCCGAAGCGACGGTCGCCCGCAGCGTAGCGATGAACGCTCTCGGCTGGTCCATCACCGGATCGTCGGCGGCGTTCTCGACCACACGCAACGGCCATCCGTAGCGCTTGCTCGCGCCCTCCGCGACGGTGAGCGGCGTCGCGAGATCGTGACGTCCCCAGATGAGACTCACGGGAACGGTGATGCGCCTCAGCTCGTCCTCCGGAATCGCCGGGAACCCATAGCGTTCCATCATCGCGTGCAGCGCGCCAAACAGCTCCGGAACGCGAATGCGATCGAGATTGTACGCTTCGACGTCCCGCCACCGGTCGCCCAGTCGGCCCTGCAGGGCGTCGAGGTTGTACGAGCAGACGCGCCACAGATCCTCATGCGTCTCCTCGCTGGGCTTCGTGAGATATGCGCTCAACGCCTGTCCGAAGTCTGGTCTCGGCTGAAAGGGTGCGAGACCGAGCGCGTCAACCAGCACCAGACTTTTCACTCGTTCGCCGCGGGCGCTGGCATAGCGGGCAGCGATCGCACCGCCGATGACGTGGCCCACGAGGACAGGCGGCGTCGAGCAGGTGCAGTCGATGAGATCATCGACCCATGCCAGCATCTGATCGAGCCCCGGATCGTCCATCACTCCCGACTCGCCATGTCCTGGAAGATCGGGCGCGATGACGCGGTATGTCGTCACCAGATCCGGAAGCACGGGGAACCACTTCGGCCCGTACTCGCCCGGGCCGTGAAGCAGAACCATCGGCGGCCCGTCACCGCCCTCGAGTACCACGGTCGACACTCCTGCCAACTGCAGACGGCGCTCCGTCACCGGCAGCCCGTCCATCAGCCGATCTCGAACGGTCTCGGCGCGTGTGGCGCGCAACTCGGATGTAGTCATGCGGCTCCTCCTCGGTTCGTGTGAGCTCTCGAGACCGAATCTGCGAGGGGAGCAATGGCGGGCGCGTCGGCGAAAGCACCCAGGCTTTCGCCGCACGCCGTGTGGGTATTTTCCGCCAGTCTTCCTGGTAGAACCTCAGAAAAGCTGGTGGTCGTACGCGTAGGCCGTGGCGGCGGCGCGCGATGGGACGCCAAGCTTCGTGAGGATGTTGCTCACGTGCCGGTCGATGGTCCGCTCGCTCACGGATAGCTGGCTGGCGATGGCCTTGTTGGTCTTCCCGGCCGCGATCAAGCGAAGCACCTGAAGCTCGCGAGGGGTGAGCTCGGGGTGTCGCTTCGCCGGTTTACTCCGTTCGGCCCCCTCGAGGCGGGCGAGGTCCGGGGCAGCGCCTAACTGCTCGAACACGGCTCTTGCGGCGGCGAGCTCGAGGCTGCCCGCTTCCGCGTCGCCGAGTGATGTGCAGGCGAGCCCGAGAAGCGTGCGGGCGCGAGCGGCCTCGTGAGGCGCCTCGACCTTGTCCCACAGCTCGAACGCACGGCGCAGGGGGGCCACCGCTTCACGAGCATCGCCGGCGGCGAGCGCGACCGCGCCCTGGCCGTGCGCGGCCATTGCGCGCACGGCGTCCGTGTCGATCGCGGAGGCTAGCTCCTCCAGCTCACGGCAGGCACTGCGCGCTTCCTGCACGTCGCCCACCGCGAGCATGATCTCGATGTATGCGGGCAGCAGCCTCGTACGCTGAAACGTCTCGGTGGCCGCGCTCAGGACGCGGCGGATTGCCGCGGCCGCCGCATCGGTACGTCCCTGTGCCAGCCGCAGCAGCGCCAGGCCGGGCTGTGGCTCGAACCCCCGTGCGCTCGCGGCGCGGTACATCTCATCGGCGGGCTCGAACTCCCCTCGCAGGCGGTGGATCTCTCCCTGCTGATAGAGCGCCGCGGCGGGCGGCTTCCGGTTGGCCTGTTCGCAGCGCTCGTACGCGCGACGAACTTCCATCATCGCGTCGGGCCATTCGCCCTGAAGCCGCAGAATCTCGGCGCGCCTGACGAGGCAGGTTGCCGTGAACGCGACCAGCTCCGGCTGCTGCTCGCACCACCGCGACAAGGCGGAGGTCCATTCACGAGCCCGACTCATGGCGTAGACGCGCTGGCACACCTCGATGACGCTGCAGTAGATCAGGCCCGTCATGATGGGGGACAGCTCTCCCGCGATGACGGCGAGCATGGCCTCGTCGAGAAGCGCGAGGCCGGCGTTGATCTCCCGTTCCAGAACGAGCGCCCGTCCCTGGAGATGACGGGCGGCGGCAATCAGGTCGGCGTCGAAAAACCGAGTGCCGATCTCGACGGCGTCGCTGGCGACGCGATGGGCAGCCTCGACGTTTCCTTCGGCGAGATACCGCTCGAACTCCGGCAGCAGCAAATACCCTTGTTCGACGCAGTCGCGCGACTCGAGCAGCCGGCGCGCGCGGGAGAGCCATCCGGTCGCGAGTGCGACATCGCCGGTGAACAGGGACGTGAAGCCGATCCAGAACGCCGAGCGGGCGGCGCGGACCGGGAGCTCGGCGGCCACATCGGCGTGGTGGACGCGCTCGAGAATGCTCCGATAGTCCAGATCGCGGCCGGTCAAATACGCCGCCGTCGCCAGCCGCTCGAGATCGTCGCGGCCGAGGGGGCTCGTCCGATCGGCGTGCGAGAGCGAGGCATAGGCATCAGCCCACGCGCGACGGCGATAGGCCTCGCGGCCGTGTTCGAGAATGTCCAGCGTTTCGCGATCGCTCTCCATCATTCAGAAGCGTCGTTGGGGGCCGTGATGACCTGAAGGATGCGGCGGTGAGAGCGAGTGGACCACCCCCGCGCCTGCCTCGCGCAACTCGCCTCCTCGTGGTAGCATCGTTCGCGGTGACCTGGTGAACTCGAAAAGGAGTGAGCATGCGCCCCACGAATCGCCTTCTGCTGACCGTCCTCACATGCATCCTGTCGGCGAGCATCGCCGGCGCGCAGACGTTCCGCACCGACGATCCGGTGATTCGCCGGATGTGGCAGGTGGGGATGCAGCAGTCGCAGACGGAAGCGCTTGCCCAGGTCCTCATGGATTCGATTGGGCCGAGGCTGTCGGGAAGTCCGGGCTTTCAGTCGGCGGTGGACTGGCTCGAGAAGACGTACAAGGCGTGGGGCGTGACGGTGCGACGCGAGCGCTACGGAACGTGGCGCGGGTGGCGGCAGGGGACCATCCACATGGAGATGATCGCGCCGCGCGTGCAGAACCTCGAGGTGGAGCTGCTCGCCTGGAGTCCCGGGACTGGCAACCGCGCGGTCGAGGGCGACGTGGTCGTCGTGCCGGAATTGGCCGACGCGGCCGCCGCGCGCCGGTGGTTAGGCACGGTGCGCGGCAAGTTCGTGCTCGTGTCGCCGCCGGAGATCATGTGCCGGGCGCCGCAGGAGCTGGAGAAGTACGCGCGTGCTTCGACCGTTAGGCGGGTCGACTCGCTCCGCACGCAGGCTCGTCAGCAGGCGTTCGCCCGCTTGCGCGCGCTCCTTCCCGAGGGTGCGCCGCCGCAGGCCGCGGGCTCGATCGTGCACAGGCGCCTCGACTCCGCCGGGGTCATCGGCATCGGCACGCTCCTCTGGTCGGGCGGGTGGGGCGTGAACAAGATCTTCGCCGCCACGGCGACGCGGGCGCCGACCGTCGATCTCTCCTGCGAGGACTACGGGCTGCTGCATCGATTGGCGAGCAGGAATCAGGGCCCGCGCGTGCGCCTGACGGCCGAAGCGCAGGAGACGCCGCAGGAAGTGCCGATGTTCAACGTGGTGGCCGAGCTCCGCGGGACGGAGCTGCCCAACGAGTACATCGTCTTTTCGGCGCACCTCGACAGCTGGCACGGGGCGACCGGCGCCACCGACAATGGGACCGGGACGATCACGATGCTCGAGGCGATGCGCATTCTGAAGGAGACGTATCCGAATCCGCGTCGCACGATCATCGCCGGCCACTGGGGCGGTGAGGAGCAGGGGACGATCGGATCACTCGCGTTCGCCGAGGATCATCCCGAGATCATTCAGGGATTGCAGGTCGCCTTCAACCAGGACAACGGCACGTGGCGCGTGGAGATTCTCGAGGCGCAGGGCTTCCTGAAAGCGGGCGGAAATCTGGCGCGCTGGGTGGCGCAGCTGCCGACGGAGATGACGGACAGCGTCAAGCTCCAGGTGCCGGGTCCGCAGGCGAATCAGGGGAGCGATCACACGTCGTTCGTGTGCCGGCCAGCGCCGGCGTTCCGGCTGCAGTCGAGCTATACCGAATATCGGCAGTACACCTGGCACACGAATCGAGACACGTACGACAAGATCGTGTTCGACGACCTCAAGAACAACGCGACGATGGCGGCGATGCTGGCGTATGCTGCCTCGGAGGACAGGGAGAAGACCTCGCGCGAGGTGACGGTGCTGCCGCCGGGGCCTAACGGGCAGCCGCGGCCGTGGCCGACGTGTGGCCGGGCGAGGAGGAGCTCGAG
>DASRHU010000265.1:0-14466 GCA_035650335.1 Gemmatimonadaceae bacterium
GCATCGATCTCCAGAGTGCTTGGCGGCGTCCACTACCGCTTCGACGTCACTGTGGGCGAGCATTTGGGCATGCAGGTGGGTGAGGCGGTGGTGGAGTGGGCGCGGGAGGACGGCTCGTGAAACGGGTCAAGGGCCAAAGAGCGTAGGGCCAAGGGCCAGGGGCCAAGGGCCAAGGGGAAGGAAAGGCAAACGGCCGCGCTGTGCGCGGCCGTTTGCTCATCTGATGAGCGCGGCTGCCGCGAAGCGGCGCCGCGCCTTTCCACACCCCTGGCCCTTGGCCCCTGGCCCTTGGCCCAGGCTCAACGCGCCGCCGTCGCTGGCTTCGACGGATCCAGATACGGCCTCAGGCTCCACTCGAGAAACGCCCACGTGCGGTTCCACGAGTCGCGCTGCTCCGGCGTGTCCTCGCGCTCCAGCGTCTCCCGGTTCACGCGCCGGCTGAACCCGTGCCCGCTCGGCGGATCCACGTACACCTTCGTCTCCGAGAGATACGGCTTCTTCGCTCGTAAGGCATTGATGAGCTGCTCGGCCTCCACGAAGTTGACGTCGTCATCGTTCGTCGCCACGTGAACGAGCAGTGGAACGTTGAGCTTGTCCACATGATAGAGCGGGGAGCGCTCGACGTAGATGTCGCGCTTCTCGAACGGCAAGCCGCCGACGCGCTTCTGTGTCGAGAAGCTCCGCTGGTAGTACGGTCCCTTGTACGAGAGCCGGAAGATCAGGTTCGTCACCGGAACGATCGCGGCGCCCGCCTTGAACGGGTGCTTGTCGCGGAAGAGCAGGTGGGCGGTGATGAAGCCGCCATGACTCCACCCCATGATGCCTAACCGGTCCTGATCCACGTGCGGCAGCCGCTTCAGGTACTCGACGGCCGTGAGCACGTCGTCGAGCTCGTAGCCGCCGTAATCGATCGCGTTGTGGTGCTCCTTCCCGTATCCCGTGCTTCCACGGTACTCGGGCGCGATGACGACGTAGCCGCGATCGACCGCTTCCTTGACGAACGGGAACATCCCGGCGCCCCAGTTGCCGTGCACGCCGCCGTGGACCCAGATCATCGCCGCGTGCCCTTTGGGGCCGCGCTTCACGAGGGGCTGAAAGAGATACGCCGGAATGTCCATGTCGCCGACGCTGCTGCGGTACGTGATCTTCTGAAAGTCCATCACGCCCTTGCTGCGCGCGCGGTAGATGCTGTCGATGCGCGCTTTCTCCGCCATGTCGCGCGCGTAGTCACGCGGCGGGTGATCCTCCCACCGGCTGCTGACGTAGAGCGACTCGGCACGCGTTCTCGGACGATTGCTCGTGTCTGGCGCCTGCGCACCGGCGGCGACGGCAGTGAACAACAGGATGGTTGCGACACCGCCCCGGCGGAGGCCGACACGCAACGCGAGAAGGTGGACGGAAGGCATCATGGCATCGATGGTGAAGGGAAAGCGGACATCACTACACGTTAGGGTTCGACTGCTCCTCGTTCTCACTGACCGGAATGCACTTGTCCCGAGCATCGAGGAACGAATTCTTGATCGGCGCGGGCTCGGCGTTCCACCGGCGCAGGTCCCACAACCGTCGCCCTTCCATCCACAGTACGGCCGCCCGTTCCTTCTGGAGGATCGGCCACGCTTCCGCCTGGGTTGTCGCCGTCAACGCCGGCAAGGGCTTCTGCGTCGTGCTGTAGAACGCGCGTTGTTGATTGAGGAACCCCATCGCACCGGGCACGTCGCCGGCCCGCAGCCGCTCCTCGGCCCGCAGCATCAGCATTTCCGTTCCCTTCGTCAGCGGAACGTCGGCGCCAAGCCCGATGTACTTACGCTGGCGGAAGAAGGGAGTGCGTCCGTCCTGACCTACCTGAACGGCACCACTCGTTGTCTTCACGGTGTCCCACACCACGCGCGGATCGTTGAAGACCTGGGCCCACTGCGTGTTGTAGACGGTGTACTCGAGTCGGTTGTTCGTCTCGAACACGAGGTCGTTGTTTTCCGCCGGAGTGTTCGTCGAATAGATCGCCAGGAAGACGTAGCTGGTCGGAACGAGGGCGGCGTCGGCCGCTGCCTCCGTCCAGTTCCCCAGCCACGCGCGCACCGACGCCCTGCCACCATAGGCGGCGCGGAGCAGGGAATCCCTGAGTGATGCGCTCGTTATGTTCGCGGCAAGGCGAATTGCCTCGGAGAACTGCTCCTCGGCGCGCTCGAAGTGAACGGTGTGGGGCTCGCGTGGTCCCCCATCGATCACCCCGTCGCAGACGTGCTCGCCGAGGATGCGGTTGGCGAACCCGGCGTAGATGTACGCGCGCACGGCGAGAGGACTGGTCTCGAACCCTGCCCCGAGGACGTCCTGCATGCGCTCGATACCGTTCTCCGCCACCCAGCGAGCGCGATGCATCTCGCCCCACATGCCGTCGACGTCTTCTTTCTCGATGATTCCGCGGTTGAACAGCCCCTGCGGTCCGTAGCTGCCCCCGTGATACAGGTCATCAGCCATGATGTTGCTGTTTTGAAGCACTTCATCGAGCCCACGGGACAGATCGAACGACATGCCCGTGACGAGCCCGGGCATTGCGCCCGGGATGTTGAGGTCAGCGTCGGCGAGCGAGCCGGGGTTCTCGACGTCGAGCAGGTCGCCGCACCCGGCGAGGAGCGCAACGGCAGCCGCCAACGCGGTCCTCGCGATCTGAGTGCCGGTTCTGGTCATCTTCCTCATCGAAGGCTCCGGTGGTCAGAAGGAGAGTCGCACGGACGTCGTGAACGACCGAAGCGCAGGCAGCTGGTAGTACTCGCGCCGCGCAAACGTGTCGTCGGCCAGATCGGCGGATTCGGGATCGAGCCCGCTGTACTCCGTCGATGTCAACAGGTTCCGTCCAGCCACCGTGATCGAAGCCGACCGCGCTCCGCGCAGCCAGCGCGTCGGGAGCGTATAGGTGAGCGACACGTTCCGCAGCTTGAAGAAGTCCGTTGACTCCAACCAGAAGTCGGAGCTCTGCTGCGTGCGGTCGACGGCGCAGCGGGCGCGATCGATGGCGCGAACGTCGTCGAGCGCGTTCGCATCGCCATCCATCGCGGCGATGAGCTTCTTCTGGATCGGGATGCAGGCGCGCCAGACGCCGCGCAGCGCGTTCTGGTAGCCGATGTAATTGATGTTGTGTCCGCCGCGCTGGAACTCCCCGAGCGCGTCGAGTCGGAAGTTGTCGAGGAAGGTGATCGTCGTTCCGAGGCCGATGATCTTTTCGGGGAACGTCGATCCGATGAACACCGCGTCATCGGTGAGGATCGGATCGGCGAAGGCGTCGGGGTTGAGCACTCTCCTCGCGAAGAACGACGGCACGGGATAGCCCTCACGCACCGAGGTGCGGTCGCCGATCTCGATCTCCGGCTCGCCGCCGAGATCGGTCGCTTTGCTGTCGATCGACGTGAAGTTGACGCGGGCGCGCACGCTGAACCTCGGCAGCTCGAGAAGTCCAGCGTCGACGACCGCCTCGATCCCCTTGTTCTCGATCTCGCCGACGTTCTCCAACTGCCGATCGAGAAAGCCCTGCGAGGGCGGGTAGCGCACCTGGATGAGCGCATCCAGCGTCCGCGTGATGAAATAGGTGAAATCCACCGCGACACGACCGGCGAAAGTGCTGGATTCGAATCCAAGCTCGATCTCGCGCGTCCGCTCCGGTCCCAGCGATGGATTGCCGACCTGGTTAGGCGTAAAGCCTGGCTTGGCGTCGTCGCCGGCGATCGGGCTCCAGGTGCGCGCCGCATCGAATGCTCCTGGCGCCTTGCCCGACTCGCCGACCGCGGCGCGGAGCTTCATCGTCTCCCACCACTGCGATGGCCAGAAGGAGTGTTCGGACAGGGTGTACGCCGCTCCGAGCTTGGGATACGTCTGGAGACCGAAATCCTCGCCGAACGAGCTGTTCCCGTCGATGCGCAAGCCGGCCGTGACGAACAGGCGGTCCTGCCATGCGAGCTGCTCCTGGAAGAAGAAGCCGGCGTTCACCTCGCGCGTCCGATCGTCATTCGTGATGGTTCGCCGGGCGGCGGTTTCCAGGGTGGGCTTGCCCGGACCCGAAAACTCGTCGCCTTGCGCGGTGGTCGCCTCCAGGTTGTCCTGGAACACCTGGCCGCCCCAGGAGAAGTTCGACGCGAGCGTCGGCATGAAATGGTAGTTCCACGTCGATGCGTAATCGATCGAGAGGAACCGCCGCTTCCAGTCGCCAACGATGATCTGCCCCAGTGGATTGCGCAGATGCCCGAACCCGATGATCGACTCGTTTTCCGAGTTGTTGTAGTCGTAGCCGATCGTCAGCCGGTTCGTCAGCGACGCGAAGGGGATGTAGTTGATGGTGAAGCCGCTAATGAAATGGTCGGTACGCGTATCGGTCGTCAGCTTGAAGATTTCCGCGTTGGCGAGGCAGACGTTGGTCGTCGGCGCGCACCCTCCGCCCTTGAAGTTGCCGTTAGGCCCGCGCCCGACGTTCAGCAGGAAGCCGTTCGCGAGGTTGCCATCCGGCACCCAGGCAAGGTTGCGCTTCGTGAAGGCCGAGTTGATGGTGATCTCGAGCTTCGACGTCGGGAAGAAGGAGAAGTTGCCGCGGAAGCCGCCGTCCTTGTTCTCGCCCGCCTGGATTGCGCCCTCCTCCTCCTGGAAGTTGCCCGACAGGAAGTAGCTCATGGTGGGGCTGCCGCCCCGGACCGAGGCGGAGTAACGCTGAATCGTTCCGTTGCGGAGCCAGCTGCCGCTCGCGGGGCACGTCGGATCCTCGAACACGACATCCTCCCCGAAGCGGGAGCTCGTTGGCGAGATGTCGACGGCTACGAGCTCCGGTCCGCGGCACTTCTTCACGAACAGACCGGTGTTGTCCCCATCGGGGCCCATGTTCTCGAGATCGTTCCGTCCGGCGACGGCTTCGACGCTCCATTGCGGTGCGCCACTTCGGCCGCGCTTGGTGAAAATCTGAATGACGCCGCCCGAGGCTTCCGTTCCATACAGCGTCGTCGCCGCCGCGCCCTTGACGATCTCGACCCGGTCGATGTCCTCGGCGGGAATGTCGTTGAGGGGAAGCGTCGCCTGCCGGGCGTTGGGCACGACCGGCGTGCGCCCACTGAAGATGCGAACGCCATCGACGTAGATGATCGGGTTGTTGCCTTGCGAGATGCTGTTGTTCCCGCGGAGTCGAATCGTGCCCCCTGATCCGGGCTGACCCGAATTCGACAGCACGGTGACACCGGGCGACCGCGCGGTGATCAGCTGCTGCGTGTTCTGCACCGGAGCGTCGGCGATTTCCGTAGCCGATATCGTCGAGACCGTGTGGGCCAGCTCCTTTTTTCGCACCTCTCCGGTCGCCGTCACGACGACCTGCTCGAGCGAGACCGGCGCATCGCGGATCTCGAGGTCGAGCGGGACGGTCGCGCCAGCGGCCACCGTCACCGTTCTCGTCGTCGGCGCGTAGCCAATACGCTGTGCGCGTATCTCATGAGTGCCTGGCGGCACCGAGACCAGGCGATACTCGCCATCGTCGCCGGTCTGCGTTCCGATCGGCGTGCCGACGATGACGATCGTGGCCGAGGAAACCGGCCGACCAGTCCCTTGAACCGTCACTCGCCCGGTGATCGTCCCCGTCTGGGCGAGGAGGGGAGCGCCTGCGGCCAACGCCGCAGCTCCGATGAACGAAACCAGCGCGAGCGCGACTCGACGACGTGTGCTCATGGCACCTCCCGGCACAAGCAATTTTTTTTCCCCGTCGCTACCCTACGACACGCCGCGTCGGCCGTCAACAGCGAGGCAGCGGGTTGCCATCACGGAGCGTGGTCGAATACACTCTTCCTACTGCTTCCTCACGTCCACGGCACAAAAATCCGACTCTGGTATGGGAAGATGACGCCCTGGATCCGCGGGGCCGCGTGCGCCGCCGCCTTCGCGCTGGCCTCCTTTCTGGAGGGCTGTGCCTCGAGCCCTGCGCCAGGGGCGGCCGCGCCGGAGTTCGATCTGGTCATCACCGGCGGGACGGTGCTCGACGGGACCGGTGCCCCCCGATATCGTGCCGACCTCGCCATCGCGGGCGACCGGATCGCGCTCGTCTCCAGACAACCAATTGCCGCCGGCCGTGGCCGCCGAGTGGTCGACGCGACGGGTCTGATCGTCGCCCCCGGTTTCATCGACGTCCACGCACACCTCGACCCGCTGCTCCGGATGCCGGACGCCGAGAGTCACGTGCGGCAAGGGGTGACGACGGCGGTGGGCGGGCCCGATGGCGGCGGTCCATGGCCGTTCGCCGCGTACCTCGACTCGGCGCAGGCGTTAGGCGTGGGGATGAACGTCGCGTTCCTCGCCGGGCACAACACGATTCGGCGCGAGGTGATGGGGCTCGACAACCGCGCGCCGTCTCCCGCCGAGCTCGAGCGAATGCGCGCGATGGTCGCGCAGTCGATGCACGAAGGCGCGTTCGGGTTGTCGACCGGATTACGCTATCTCCCGGGGACGTTCTCGAAGACCGACGAGGTCGTCGCGCTCTCGAAGGTGGCCGCCGACTCGGGCGGCATCTACACCTCGCACCTTCGCGAAGAAGGACTCGGCGTCTTCGACGGGGTGGCGGAGGCGATCGAGATTGGCCGTCGCACGGGAATCACCGTCGTGCTCACCCATCACAAGGTCATCGGAAAGCCGATGTGGGGGCAAAGCGTGCGCACGCTCGCCATGGTGGACAGCGCGCGAACGGCCGGCGTGGATGTTCGCATCGATCAATATCCGTACACGGCAACGTCGACGGGAATCGGCGTGCTCGTTCCGACGTGGGCGCTCGCTGGGGGCGACAGCGCGTTCGAGCGGAGACTCGCCGTTCCGGCGCTCCGCGACAGCATCGTGCGAGGGATCAAGGAGCTGCTGCTCACCGATCGCGGCGGCGGTGACCTGGCTCGCGTACAGTTCGCGCGCGTTTCCTGGCAGCCAGCGCTCGAGGGTCGTACGCTGCACGATTGGGCAATCGAGCGCGGTTTGCCATCGACCCCCGAGACCGGTGCGGAGCTGGTGATCGAAGCGGTGCGCAACGGCGGCGCGTCCGCGATCTATCACGTGCTCGATGAGGGCGACGTCGAGCGCATCATGCGCCATCCGCAGACGATGATCGCGTCCGACGGACGCCTCTCGCGCCCTGGAGAGGGCAATCCGCATCCCCGCGGCTACGGCACGTTCCCGCGCGTGCTCGCACGGTACGTGCGCGAGCGAAACGTGCTGACGCTCGAGCAGGCCGTTCACAAGATGACGGGGCTGCCGGCGGCGGCGCTCCGCCTGGGCGATCGCGGCCGGATCATCGCTGGCGCGCGCGCCGACATCACGATCTTCAGCGCCGATTCGGTGGCGGATCGCGGGACGTTCGCCGAGCCGCACCAGTATCCCGCGGGCATCCCTTACGTGATCGTCAACGGCACGCTCGCGGTCGATGGCGGTCGCTTCACCGGCGCACGCGCGGGTCGCGTGTTGAGACGAGGACGCACATGATCGTCTATCTGAACGGCAATCTCATCGAGAAATCGAAGGCGCACCTCTCGCTCGACGATCGGGGGTTTCTCTTTGGGGAGGGCGCGTACGAGGTCACGCGGGCGATCCACGGGTCGCTGTTCGAGCCGGAGCGGCACATCGCTCGCCTCGACCGCACACTTCGCGGTCTGGAAATCGATCCCGACCCGCTCGACCTCGAGGAGCTGTTCGCCGTGTCGGAGCGTCTGGTGCGCGACAACGGTCTCGCCGAGGGCGAGGCGACCGTCTACCTCCAGATTTCGCGCGGCGCCTCGGTCCCGCGCTCGCACGTGTATCCGCCGGCCGGGACTCCGCCGACGGTGTACATCGTCGCCACGCCGTTCGCGCCCTTCACCGACCTTCGCGCGCGCGGCGTCGGTATCATCACGGTGCCTGACGAGCGCTGGATGCGCTGCGATCTCAAAACGACGAGTCTCATCCCCAACACGATGGCCAAGCAGCGCGCGGTCGCCTCGGGAGCGTTCGAGGGCGTATTCGTGCGCGAGGGCATCGTCACCGAAGGGGCGCACAACAATCTCTTCGCGGTGCTGCGCGGCGAGCTGCGCACGCATCCACTCGGCCCGCGTATTCTTCGGGGCGTGACGCGCGATGTCGTCCTGGAGCTTGCGGCCGAGGCTGGGCATCGGATTCGCGAGGACGCGGTGCGGCGGGAGGAGCTCGATACTGCGGACGAAGTCTTCCTCAGCGGGACGACCGCCGATGTCCTGCCGGTGGTGCAGGTCGATGGTCGCCCGATTGGCGGCGGACGGCCCGGACCGATGGCTCGGTCGCTGTACGAGGCACTCGCCGCGCGGATGTATCGCACGGCCGCTCGCGCGCTCGCGCTGTTGCTGGCGGTGCTCGCGCCGGCGGTCGCCGCCTGCGCTGGCGCGCAAACGCCGGCGGTGCCAGCCCCGTCGGCGGTCGCGGCACGCCCCACCGTGCGCGCGGCGCTCGACAAGCTACGTGCCGACAACGCATGGACGCTGGAGCAACAGGTCTCGATCTGCGAGGTCCCCGCTCCGCCGTTCCGTGAAGCGAAGCGCGCCGAGGAATTCCGGCGGCGGCTCGTCGCGCTCGGTCTTACCGAGGCGCGGATCGATGCCGAGGGCAACGTCATCGCGCGACGGCGCGGACTCGCGCGACGGCCCGCCGTCATCCTGTCCGGGCATCTCGACACGGTCTTTCCCGAGAGCACCGACGTCACCGTCAAGAAAGAGGGAGACGTCTACAAGGGGCCGGGGATTGGCGACGACTGTCGCGGTCTGGCGACCGTGCTCGCCGTCGCGCGTGCGCTCGCGAGCACCGGGGTGCAGACACGCGGCGACATCCTCTTCGTCGGCACGGTCGGTGAGGAGGGCGCGGGCAATCTGCGTGGCGTGCGGCATCTCTTCACGAACGAGCTCAAGGACTCGGTCGACTACTTCATTTCGGTCGATGGCACCGGGCTCGGCCTAACGAACACCGCGGTGGGGAGTCATCGCTATCGCGTGACGTACGAAGGCCCGGGCGGGCACAGCTACGGCGCCTTCGGCATGCCGAATCCCGCGCATGCGCTCGGTCGCGCCATCGCAGGCATCGCGGAGCTGCGCGTGCCGCGTGAGCCAAAGACCACCTTCAACGTGGGCATCATCGATGGTGGAACGTCGGTGAACTCGATCCCGGCGTCGGCGGTGATGGACGTCGATCTTCGATCGGCCTCCCCGGTCGCTCTCGATTCGCTCGACGCCGGCTTCCGCGCGGCGCTGCAGCGCGCGCTCGACGCCGAACGGGCGCGGTGGCCGGAGTCGCGGGTGAGCTTGCAGCTCGAGATCGACATCATTGGCATTCGCCCCGCGGGCTCGCAGCCGGACACCGCGCGCATCGTCCGCGCCGGCGTCGACGCGGCGCGGGCGCTCGGCTTCACGACCGAGCTTGGCGCCGGCAGCACCGACGCCAACTTTCCGATGAGTCTCGGCATCCCCGCGATCACCATCGATGGCGGCGGGGAAGGGCGCGGCTCGCACTCACTCACGGAACAGTACCGCGATGGCGACCGCGGATGGCTGGGGCCGCAGTGGGCGGCGCTCATCGCGTTGTCGCTGGCTGGGGTGAGATAGGGTCAAACGAGGAACGAAGAACGAGAAATGAGGAACTCGACTGACGAAGCCTCCACAATCGAGTTTCCTCTGTCCTCAGCAACCGTTGCTCATTCGCCGGCCTTTCGTATCTCCGCCCCTCCGCTTCCCGACGTGATCGTGATCCTCCGCCCACCTCGGCCGATGGTGGCACGCACGCGGTGAGGATCGAGGCGGCCCTGGATTCGAAGTGGGAAGTCGGTGTCGAGCGAGCCGTTAGGTATCTGCACATCGAGCTCCCCGTCGAAATCTGCGGGAAGCACGACGCTGACGTCCCCATTCCCGGTGCGGAAGGACATGTCCGCCGTTCCGGTGAGCGATGTCATCCGCGCGTCGATGCGTCCGTTGCCGGTGTACGCCGAGACGGGACCCGCGCTCGTCGTCACACGGATGTCGCCGTTGCCGCTCCGGGCGGTCACCTCACCTCCCGCCTGGCCAACGTCGACATTGCCGTTGCCTGACGAGGCCTGCACCGGCCCGCCGCTCGAGGCTACCCGAACGACACCGTTGCCGGATGTCGCGGTGACTTCGGCGGTCGCTCCGCTCACCGCCACGTCGCCATTGCCGGAGGCGGCGCGGAGCCTCACACCCCGCGGCAGGCGAACCTCGAAGTCAGCGCTCGCGTCCCTGCCCCTCGGCCGCCTGCCGGAGGTATGGATCCCGTCGGCGTCGCACTCACTTCCTTCGAGCATCGCGCAAATGGTGACGTCATCGCCCGTGCGCACGGCGGTGATCCGGAGGTCGTCCGCGTCATCCCCGGATTTGCGTCCAATCACCTCGACGCGATCGCCGGCCGCTTCCGACACGCGGATGTCGCCGTTGCTGGTGTGCACGCGGAGCCAGGCTCCCGCGCTCACACGCTCACTGAATGAAAAATCACGACCGCGCTCCTGCGTGAGCGCGACAACGGGCATGGCGAGTGCAGTCGCCAGGACGGCAAACATCCGACGCATGGACAGCTCCGTGAGGGTCACCAATGTGACAGCGCGGACGTGCCGCGGGTTTGAAGCAGGGGCAAGTCGAACTACTTCAGGAGAAATCTCATGCTGCTGGCGTACTCGATGCAACGGTGGCCCTTCGCGGGCGTGATGCTTTTCGCTTTGGCGTGCGCGCCATCACCGGAGAAATCAGGAGGCAATGTGAACAGGGGTGACGTTCGAGGTGACGCGCCATCGCCGGCGACGACGCTCATCACCACCGATCGGAATTCCTATCGCATACGACGGACTGCCGATGCCCTGGAGCTCGACATCGTGACCACGTTCACGAATCGCACGAGCGACACCGTGCGACTTCACCCGTGTGGCACGAGCCAGCCATCGTTCGCTCTGGAAAAGTCCGTCGAGGGCGCGTGGAGGCCGGCGTTCCGCCAGGTGTGCACGATGATGCTCATGCTGGATCCACCACGAGTGGCTCCAGGCGAATCCCGCACCGACACGGCGCGCGTGCGCGCCATGCTCGCCCCCAACTCGGCGCCACGCTTCGAGGAGGGGATGCCGATCCCCGGTCGATATCGGGTGGTCTACGTGCAGGCGTACCGGACGTGGATACCTAACGAGGGACCCGGTGAGCTCCTCCCGCTGGAGCAGCGGGTGTCGAATGTCTTCGTCATAGAGGAATAGGGCGTAGAAAAAAGAGTGTCGAGGGGCCAGGTCGTCGAGGTCGTCCAGGTCGTCCAGGCAATCAAGGTGAATCCCCGACAGGATCTCCCTGATGAGGGGGATAACCTCGACATCCTCGACGACCTTGACGACCTTGACGACCTTGACGACCTGGCCCCTCGACACCCTTGTCCTCGTCTCATGCTTCGCGCAACGCTCCTCCTGCTCATCGCATCACCACTCCTCTCCGCCGCAGCCCAGGGAACGAGTCCGGCGGTCCTGCCGGGAGTCGAGCAATTCCTCGCTGACGTCCCGGCTGCCGTCCGGGGCAAGCGCGTCGGGCTGATCACCAACCACACGGGCGTCGATGCCCGTGGTACCAGCATCATCGATCGCCTGGCGGCGACGCGCGACGTGAAGCTCGTCGCGCTCTTTGGCCCGGAGCACGGCCTCCGCGGGACTGTGCCGGACGGCGTGAAGATCTCGTCAGGCATCGATCGAAAGACCGGACTCCCCGTGCACTCGCTCTACGGCGCGACACGAGCACCCACGCCGCGAATGCTGGCCAACGTCGATGCGCTGCTGTTCGACATGCAGGACGTGGGCGCGCGTCCCTACACCTACATCTCGACGATGGCACTGGCGATGCGCGCGGCGAAGCGGAAGGGAATTCCCTTCGTCGTGCTCGATCGTCCCAACCCCATCGGCGGCCACATCGTGGAGGGCGCGGTGCTCGACACCGCGTTCCGGTCGTTCACGGGGATTCATCCAATCGCGCTCCGGCACGGGCTGACGATCGGCGAGCTGGCGCGAATGTTCAACGAGCGTTTCGGGATTGGCGCGAACCTGATCGTCGTGCCGCTCCGTGGATGGCGGCGGGAGATGTGGTTCGATCAGACCGGGCTCCCGTGGGTGAATCCGTCGCCGAACATTCGTCGCCTCGAGACGGCCATCCACTACCCGGGGACGGTGTTCATTGAAGCGACGAACCTGTCGGAGGGGCGCGGAAGCAATCGTCCGCTGGAGCAGGCAGGCGCACCCTGGCTCCGGGCGCGTGCGGTCGCCGACTCAATGAACGCGATGCGCTTGCCCGGCGTGCGATTCGAGGCCGTGCGATTCACCCCTGCCCGCGGCGCCGCGAAATACCCCGGGCGCATCCTGCCTGGCGTCCGGTTCGTCCTGACCGACCGCGAGAGTTATCGCCCCGTGCGCACGGCCTTGCTTTTCCTCGATCTCGTCAAGCGGATGCACCCTAACGAGTTTCGATGGACCGAGGGCGGGGCGGGGCTCGATCGGCTCGCCGGCACCGATGCACTGCGAAAGGCGTTGGAGGGAAACGGGCTCCGAGAGGTGCTGACGATGTGGGACCGCGACGCGGAAATGTTCGCCTCGTTGCGCCGAGCGTACTTGTACTACTGACGTCGCCCGGCCCGCCCTTGCGAAGCCGAAATCGCGGCCATAAATACGGCCACACCACCAGCCACCCGTCGTGCCGCCAGCCCGCATTCCCAGCGCGGGCAGTTGTCCAACACCCAGGGGTCACCATGAGCCAACGTCCATTCGCTTTCGGGCGTCTCGCCCGGTCCGGCACTCATCACTGGGGCGCTTCACTCGCGGTTGCCGCCCTCGCCATCCGTCTTGCCGCGGCCCCACCCCTCGTCGCCCAGCAGCCAGACGCCATCGCGGGTGTCGTGCTGGGCGTGGGAGGCCAGCCCGTCCCGTCGGTGCAGATCAGTGTCGAAGGGACGACGCTCGGCGCCAGCACCGACGCCAGCGGCCGATTCCGCATTGCCGGCCTGTCCGGTGCGGAGGCCGTGATCGAGGTCCGCCGAATTGGCTACCGCATGGAGCGGCGGGTGGTCCGGGTCGGCGACACCGATTTGCGGATCTCGCTCACCGAGCAGTCCGTCGTTCTCGATGCCGTCGTCGTCACCGGAACGACGGGGGCGCAGTCCAAACGGGAGCTCGGCAACTCCGTCACGACGATCAACGCGTCCCAGGCCAAGGAAATCGCCGCCATCAGCAGCATTCAGAACCTGCTGAACGGGCGCGCGCCCGGCGTGTGGGTGAACAGCGCGACGGGGAATGTCGGGGCGGGCGCGCGCGTTCGCATCCGCGGCTCCTCCAGCATCTCGTTGTCGAACGAGCCGTTGCTGTACGTCGACGGCGTGCGCGTCAACAACGCGCCGGCGACCGGCTTCTCCAACCAGGCATTCGGCTCGGCGTCGATCTCCCGGATGAACGACATCAACCCCGACGACATCGAGTCGATCGAGGTCATCAAGGGGCCGGCAGCGGCCACCCTGTACGGCACCGAGGCGTCGAATGGCGTCATCCAGATCATCACGAAGAAGGGAACCGTCGGTGCGCCGCGGTGGAGCTTCGCCACGCGGCTCGGCGTGAACTACCTGCAGGATCCAGAAGGTCGCTGGCCGGTGAACTACGCGGCCGTGCAGCGCCCGGGCGCTCCGAGTGGGGTTCGCGACACGCTGTCGATCGACATCATCGAGCGTGAGAATGAGCGCGGAACGCCGGTCTTCACGACGGGGATGGTCCGGGAGTACGACCTCAGCGCGTCCGGCGGGTCTGGTCTGTTCACCTATTTCGTGAACGGCGGCATCGAGGACAGCGAAGGGATCGAGCCGACGAGCACCGTCGAGCGCTACTCGAGCCGCGTCAACTTGTCGGTGACGCCGAGCGCACGGCTCAGCATGTCGGTGAACCTGGGCTATGTGAACGGGAAGACGCGTCTCCCGTGCGAAGCGGGATGCGGAGGTCGCACGCTCGGCACGATCTGGGCGAACCCCGCCAATGCGGTCCCGCTGGCCGACGGACGGGAGAATCCGCGCCGAGGGTTCAACTCCGGGCTCCCGAGCATGTACGACGAGCTCGTGCAGTACTGGCAGGGGCTGAACCGGTTCACCGGTGGAATTCAGGTAACGCACCAGCCATTCCCGTGGCTCCGGCACCGCGTCAGTGCGGGGACGGATCGCGTCAGCGAGAACGACAATTTCCTTGGTCTGCGCACGGAGGACTCACTGAGCCGCGCGGTTTTCGGCACGGGCGCGTTGGGCAGTCGCTCCGTCCGCGACCGTCAGATCAACTACTACTCCCTCGATTACTCGGCGTCCGGTGAGTGGGCGGTCCGCGCCGACATCAAGTCGACGACCACCTTCGGCGCGCAATACTACCGGAATAGCACCGCGTTCCAGTCCTCGTCGGGCGACATCTTCCCGACCGTCGGCCTCACGGCG